>CAZFSN010000086.1:0-12963 GCA_964521815.1 uncultured Ignavibacteria bacterium
TTTCATCTGGCAATCAGAGTAGTCGTCGGGTCAGGCGACCCGACGACACGTGGAAGCTATGATATCTTTATATTGACTCATTTCGGTTTTGCTTTATACTGATGTATATGAAATTCCTCTGCGATGACAACCTTGGTAAGCTGGCCCGGTATTTACGGATGATCGGTTACGATACTTTTTTTCAAATCGATATCAGTGATGCGGAACTGTTGGCGGTGATGTTGAAACAGGATCGAATCGTGCTGACCAGAGATCATCTGCTGGTCAAGCGAATCGAGCCGGAGCGATGCGTATTAATCGAAAGCGATTCGCCGGAGGAACAGTTGAAGGCGGTTATTAGAAATCTGAAGCTGGAAATTAAAATCAGTGCGGATGATAGAATAAGTTATCCCGCGCGGTTTTTTAGTCGATGTCTGGAATGCAATGAAATCTGCCGGGATGTCGCCAAAGAGGATATTACAGATATGATTTTTCCCTACATAATAAAAAGCCAAACTGTTTTCAGGCAATGCCCGGCCTGCAAACGGATATACTGGCAGGGCAGTCATTATAAGGATATGGTGAAAAGACTCTTATCCGTCCTGGAAGAGATTTAATTCACGTGCTGTCGGGTGGCTCACAGAGTCGTATGACCTCACCCGATAGCTTTCAGGCAACAACCAGGGTGGTCGCCGGGTCAGGCGACCCGACGCCACTTGGAATTCAATAATAGACCTTGACAACTTTTGCTATTTGATTATAATTTAATTATCAGACCTATCCGCGGGGAGCAGAAACAACTCGATCGATGTTAAAATTTTGTTGCAATAGCGGAAGGAGCTTACAAAATAAATAACGAATCCAATATGTTATCGTTTCCGTATATTTATAGGCGATTAAACATGTAGAAAACAATAATTAAATTAATGCGCGAAAAAAAAGGAGACAACTGAATGAAAACGACTATTAGCTTTTGCTTTATAGCATTGCTGATGTTAATGTTCGCCATTCCGGCCGGGGCGCAGACAATCAATGCCCTTATCTGGGACAATGATAACGCCTCGCACTACACCGACCCGGATGATTGGCAATCACGCGGCAGTGAATATGGCCTTCAACGGGCTCTGCAGGCTAATGGGGTTACTTATACCACCGTCACTTCGCTTCCGCAAAATTTGGCCGGTTATGATATAGTATTCGTTGAACTCGGCATCTATTGTGTTGGCTGAGGGATCACGCCCCCGGGAGTAGTCTACTCCAGTCAGCAAAGTATTCTCAATAACTATATGGATAACGGCGGATGCGTGTATATCGAAGGTTCTAATGTCGGTTATGATCATCATACCACCGCTTTTTTTGCTCATCTGGGCGCCGGTTTTGCCAATATCGGCGGCTCGAATTTAATCAGCCGTATTGAAGGTGTCCAGGGGACATTTGCCGCCCCAAATGAATTCCCGTTCCCCGATGGCGACCCTGATTATAACGTGGATGAACTCCTCGCCGGACAGGGGACATCGTTTTTGACCTGTCAGAACAATAGAGTCAGGGCGGTTTTCTATGATAGCGGCAACTATCGGGCGATTTGCTCATCTATCATTCTGGGCGTTCTGGCGGATGACGACTTTACCAACACGAAAGCCAGCCTGATGGCGCGATATTTGGGTTACTTGACCGGCAACACGGACCCGGATATATGTGTCTCAAACGAAGAATTCGATTTCGGGATACAGTATGTTAATTATGACAGAACAATTCCGCTGGAGATTCAGAACCTTGGGTTCGCCGATTTGAATATCAGTTCGATTGCGATAAGCGGCGAAGGTTTCACCATGGATTCTGAACCGTCATATATATTGGAAAGCGGCGGGGAAATCTCGCTGGATGTCACTTTCCATGCTCCCGAAGCGGGCACATATGAAGGCGATATCACGATTATAAGTGATGACCCGGATAATGGTACGATCGTGATTGACTTGCTGGCGGAATGCCTTCTGCCGCCGGCGATTGTGTTTTCCACCGATGAGCTTAGCGTGGAAATCGAACAAAATCAAACTGCTAATAGAATTGTAACAATCAACAACGCCGGCAACAGCAATTTATCTTTTGCTATTCAGCTTGAAAACGCGGATCTGGGTCTGGTATCGCGTGATATCGTCAATTACTACGATTTCGATGGCGTGATGCTGTCTAAGTACGACTATGATTACCGCGAAGGCCCGCCGGTTATCTGCGGTTCGGGGGGCCCGGATAATTTCGGTTACAAATGGATTGACAGCAATGAACCGAATGGACCCGAATATGAATGGTTCGATATTTCGACAATCGGTCAAAACAGCGGGCTTACCGGCGATGACAACTCAGTTTCATTGATCTTGCCTTTTATTTTTAAATTCTATGGCCAGGCTAAAACATCGGTCAGAGTCAGTTCCAACGGCTATCTTACGTTTGGCAGCGATGGCGGCGTTTACATTAATGATCCTATCCCGGGAAGTAATTCGCCAAATGATATTATCGCGCCATTCTGGGATGATCTACATCAGCAATCCGGGTCCAACTACTATTACCACGATGAAGACAACCGCAGGTTCATTATTCAGTATAACAATTGGGGATTTTTCAGCAGCAGCGGCAGTCTGACATTCCAGGTCCAACTGTATGAAAACGACGGAATTTATTTCTATTACAATTCCATGAGCGGCACGTTGAACTCCGCTACTATCGGGATCGAAAACGCCAACGGCACGGATGGATTACAGGTAGCTTACAATACCACTTACATGCAAAATGGCCTGGCCATCCGTTTAAGCTCCGGTCCGATGTGGCTGTCTGTCGATCCGGAATCCGGGACTATTCCGGCCGGCTCATCTGCTGATATAACGTTCACGTTCGATTCAAATGGACTGGAAGAGGGCACCTACAATGCCCAAGCAGTCATTAACAGTAATGACCCGGCTATCCCCGAGACGGTAATTCCGGTGACCTTGATTTGCGGACCGGTCGGTATCGATGACGTTCCCTTACCGTATCGAACCTATCTTAACAGCAATTACCCCAACCCGTTCAACGCATCCACTTTTATCAGTTTCGATCTGGCCGAAAAAACTCAAGTTACAGTTGATATATTCAATGTTCTCGGCCAGAAAGTGATTACGCTGGTTGATGAGGTTATGGAAGCCGGTACGCACAAAGTAAAATGGGAGGCCGATGTCACCAGCGGCATGTATTTTTATAGAATGAAAACCGGTGATTACGTATCGACCAAGAAGATGGTGTTGCTGAAATAGGACAATTTAACGAGAGAATCTAATTTTACCATAGCCGCCGGATCAGGATATCCGGCGGTTTTCTATATTTTAAAAACTTGATTTTGGAAATAATTATCTAAAACTAAGCCGTACAGATCATACTCTGTACTTTTGATGATATCCAGTGAATTAATTGAAACCGGCATAGCTATTATTTTTCCATACCTATGTTTTTTTACTTGTCAAAAATGGATATAATATTATATTAAGAAATACACCTGTGGGATGCATCATTGAAGGTACGATTTTACATTTTGACGTCTGAAAATTAATAGCAGTTCAACCAATCGAAAGGAGATGACTATGCCACGTCATCAATTCATCGGGAGTATACTTGTACTCGTGCTTATGGTAACTCTGGCCTTTGCCCAGACACCGCTTAACATCAGCTACCAAGCGCGCCTGTCCGACTACGAGACCGGCGATCCGGTGCCGGACGCGACCTATCCGATGGAGTTCCGTTTCTACGCCGATTCCACCGGCGGCACACCTGTCTGGACCGAAAACTATAACCTGCCCACCATTAACGGCTTTTTTAGCGCCAGATTGGGAGGCATGGACGGCATGAATCTGGATAACCTCGGCGGCCGGGTGTTCATGGAAGTGGCCGTTGACGGCGAGGTGATGATACCACGCGCACCGTTTCAGCATGTGCCATACAGCGCGATCGCGCAAAGGGTGATGGGCGATATTATTACCGGTGAAGGCAAAATGATAGTGACGAACTCCAACGGTGATTCATCTTTTAGCATTTTATCAGATGCCGGAACTGATATGGTTAGCGTTAAAATGATCCATCCACCTGAAGGCCCGTCATTTGAATTATCATCAGATGGCATCAATAATCAAATAAGCATGAAAATGATCCACCCGCCTGAAGGCCCTGCTATTGAGCTCATGGCTGACGGGTTAAATAGCATCAACAGCTTCAAAATGATTGAACCCGGCGATGATGGTACACCGGCTTTTGAACTTATGGCGAATGGCGCAACCGACGAATATACGTTTAAAATGATAGAACCGGCCGATGACGATAACCCGGCGATAGAACTGCGAAGCAATATGGGCGGCAGCTCGTTTAAAATGAATCGCTATAGCCATGATTATGGAATGTTGTTTGATGGGATATCTATGCTTGTCGATGGTATAACTCATAGCTCGACTTTCAGGTTAATTGAGCCGGCCAATGATGACCGGCCCGGAGTCGAGATTACCGCCCTAGGCGCTTCGAATACATCAAAGCTCAGGATGCTTGATCCTTCCAATGAGCAAAATTCCATCTTGGAAATGAATAGTGGTATCGGCGGTGAGGCCAGCATTTATATGTTTAATCCCCAACCAGAACCGCCGGCTCATATACTGGCCATTAACAGCTCGCCATCAACTGGCGCCAGTATCAAGATGTTTAACCCTCAACCGGAACCGCCGGCCGATCCGTTATTGCTAATGAATACAACCGAACTTGGCGCCAGCCTGGCCATGACAGCGCCAATGGTTGGCGGACTTAGCGCTGATATAGCCAATCCATTGCTAAGAATGCACACCGATTCCAATGGCGGGTCTATTAGTTTCTTTGATGACGCGGGCCAATATATGGGGGTCGAACCAACTCCATTTACGCCCGGCGGTTTGCTTTTGATGATCGATCCAGCTATAGCCGACACGACCATTTCGCTATTTTCGGATGGTGAAATAGTGGTCGATAATGATGCCAGTAATCTGGAATCACGCTTATCTCCCGGTAGTTTGGTTTTACAGACAAAGCCAGGACCAACTTTAGGTCCACCAATTTTCATGGAAGCCACCGCCACGGATGCTAAAGTCGGTATCGGTACCGAAACTCCAGAATTCAGGTTCGATTTGAAATCCTCCGGCATCGGGGACGGTATGCGGGTTTCCGGCAGTTCCGGCAATCAGTTATTCCGGATCAGGCAAAATTCCGATGGTTCCTGCGAAACGCAAATTGCCGATTATGCCGGGTCTACCCGGTTGATGTTGCGCGCTAACGGCGGCAGTTATTTCAATGGCGGCGATGTTGGGATTGGTATAACATCCCCAACCGAGGCTCTCCACGTGGTCGGCAATATCAGGATGGTCGATGGCCATCAGGCGGCTGGTAAAGTGTTAACATCAGATGCCAGCGGCGTTGGTACCTGGCAAAGCCCAACTGTCCTGGCTGATGCCCAGATGCAGGAATTGCTGAATATAATCGAACAACAAAACGCGAAAATAACCGCGCTCGAAAACAGGCTAAACGAACTGGAGCAGAGATAAAAAACATTGTGGTTGGAGCCCGTCCTCGTGCTCCAACCACAAAAATATCCACACTATTCCACTATCAATTTTTTCGCAACAAATTTTCGCTTTTGTACGTAGTCCTATATTGGTTAATGCTATCTGCTAACCTTTGAGGACGAGGGTTATTAAAATGAAAAAAAGATATTTTGTGACAGCCTTTTTGGCGCTGGCTTTAAGCTCATCTTTATTTGCCGCCGGGCAGCGCAAAATCGATAACGGGACGATTCAGATAATAATCGACAACGACAAAGTCACCGTTATGTTAGCCGACCAAAACGGCGAATTAAAAACAGCCAAATTTGATAAAAGCGATTTCCGGCGTCGTGAAAAATCGACTGAATATCCGGAACTCGACGGATTGGTTATCAACGACGAGCTTATTATTGAAGGCGATAAGATCATTATCGATGGCGAGGAATTCTCCTGCACCGAGGTTGAGAATCTGGACTTCTCAGGAAAATTCGATAGCGATATTTCGTTTAAAGCCCATCTTCCATATGACGAATTCGATTTCGGACGTAAAAGAGAGGTCGATATCGAACGCGATTCCGATAACGACAGGTTCAGTTTCGGCGATCTGATTGTCGAGGCCGGTGAAACAGTTTATGGCGATGCGGTCGCGATCACCGGCGATGTCAAGGTCTATGGCGAAGTGCTCGGCGATGTCGTTTCGGTTTTCGGTGATATCGAGATTTGCGATGGCGCCGAAACCGGCGGCGACGTGATCGCTCCATTCGGCCAGGTAATAGAAAGCGGCTCGACAGATTTCAAAATAGGTGGTAAACGGATAGTAAAACATGTCAAATATCGGAATACCGCCGATTTCGATTTCGACGCCCGTTATAATCGGGTCGAGGGATTGACTCTGCTGTCAGGAATCAAATATAGTGACAAATACAAGGAACTGCCCGATTTCAATTTCAATTACGGCTATGCTTTCGCGCTCAAGAAATGGGACCTTAATGCCGGCTTCCGCCAGAATTTCGGCGATAGATGGACATTCTATTTCGGCGCCAACATTTTCCAGGGGGCGGCTACGCCCGATGAGTGGCTTTTCAGCTATGAGGAAAACACTATCGCCAGTTTGCTTTTCAAAGAAGATTTCCACGATTTCTACTATCGCAAAGGCATTAAAGGCTTTATCGGCCAGGAGATCGGCCGTTACGCTCATGTGCAAGCTGAGTATGTCGCTCAGAAGAACGAATCGCTTACCAAAAACACCAATAAGGCGATATTCGGCGGTAAAAAGAATTTCCGCGAAAATTATTCAACTATCGGCGATGATGAGGAAGTACTATCCAGTATCAATGGCGACCGCCATGTGCTGGCATTAAGCTTTGTCTGGGACAACCGTGACTGTATCGATTGGCCGCGTTCCGGTCAATATCTTGAGTTGAAATACGAATCTGCCGGCGATGGTCAATTAGGCAGTTTAGGCGGCGATCAATCATTTGACATGACTCAAGTATCACTGGCTAATTATCTACCGTTAACGCGTAAACAACATCTGGCAATACGTCTGAAAGCCGGTTATTCCGATCAGGATCTGCCTTTGGATAAATGGTTTTTCCTCGGCGGCGTCGGGTCACTTCGAGGCTACGATTACAAGGAATTCGCCGGCAATCGCTTTTTCCTGGCTAATCTCGATTACTATTTCGAATTCTCCTCCGAATTCGCGATTGCCCCGTTCGCCGATTTCGGCAAAACCGGCTTCTCTGAATCGGGTTTCAACGATGCCGACCTGAAAAGCGATCTGGGAATAGGCGTGATTTTCAGCGATGCCTTAAGGCTGGATGTGGCGCAGCGTCTGGATGACACCGAGGCCGATCCGGTATTCAGTGGGCGGTTGATGATTCATTTTTAAGCAATGGACTTAACTCGCTAAGTTTAGTTTAAATCATTATATAGAAATACGCGATTGGTCGTAAAATAATCCCAGTTTAAAACTATTGCTTTAATCTGCCGGTTTATTATTCTATAATTATGAATATGTCGGCCAAGCTTAAACTCAGTAGAATCATCATGGCCATGGCAATCGGCTTAGGCCTGTTTCAGATATCAGCCGCGGTCAGATACGATCAGGGCGATTGGGTCGGTTTCACGATGTTTAAATATGTCACCTCGATTGCCGCCGATCAAGACGTGGTCTATTTCGGTACCACCGGCGGGATTATCCGCTATGACAGATTCACTAAAAGCTGGCTCGATCCGCTAACGACCACCAGTGGTATGCCATCGAATTACGTGCGGCAACTGGCATTCGATGAGCAATATAATGAACTCTGGGCGGTCACCGATCGGGGCGTGGCCAAGTACAATATCACATTTGAGAGTTGGTATCCCGAAAGCGAATTTCCCGAGAACCTGGTTATCAACGATTGGCGCAAATCCCGTTTCGCCAGCCTGTTTACGCCGTTTCGGTATGATTACAGCGATGGCTATATTTCCGATCCCAATCTGCGGCGCTATCCGATCACAGTCGGCTTTCAGGGGGAGTTTGACATGATGTATGTCGGCACCTGGGGCATGGGCGTCGGTACGATCGACACCCGTCACCTGCAGTTCGAACCGATTGTCTACGGGCCGTTCAATTTCAATATATCGAAAGTGATCGAAATCGGCGATGTGCTCTGGTTGGGCAACGATTACACCCAGAGCGAGCAGGGTATCACCAGCTATGATTTGATTACACATCAGTGGAATTATTACGAGGAGGAGTACATTGTCGGGCTGGACAATTCCGATATCACCTGCGGCGTCAACAGCGGCGACTATATCTGGCTGGGTACCGGCGACGGCCTTATCAGAATGGACAGAAGCGGTTCGTTTAATACGCTTCGAATGACCAAAGGCTTGCCCTCCACCGAGGTGCTGGCTTTGGCCGAATACGGCGGAATGTTATATGTAGGCACCGATGACGGGCTGGGTATACTTCACACCAGCGGCGATGTGCCCGATTCGACTTTCAAGCTGCCGCTTGAGAAACAGTACCTTCTGCGCAACTTCCGCGTGAATGACTTGCTGGTATTCAAGGGCACGCTTTATATCGCCACCAATGACGGCGTGTTTTCGTACAATTCCGATAAATCGCAATTCCACAAGCTCGATACGCCCGCCGCCGACCTTAGCTGGGGCGCCAACGATATCGCCGCCGACGACCGGATTGTCTATTTCGGCGCCCGGTTCGGCGTGGTCACGGTCGATCCCGCGGTCGACACGTTTAGCGTGGCCACCGACAGTCGTCTGACAAATGGCTGGGCTATCAATCAGGTCTACGGCAATCATGGGCTGATCTGGGCCGCCACCGATATCGGCCTGTGGAAATACCGTCTGTCCGATGGCTACACCTACCTGTACACCACCGCCGATGGCTTACCCACCGACGTAGTCAACTCGCTGGTTATCGATGGCGACTATTTCTGGCTCGGCACCGACCAGGGCCTGATCCGTTTCCTCTGGAACAAGCCGGGGCGCGGGGATTGAAGAGTATTTACAGTTTGACCTATTATCATATTTTATCAAGTCAGTTGGTAATAGAGTATGTTAATATAGGTATTGTTAGAGGCAGTATAATAAAAATGAAAACTGGTTGGTATATTGTGTAGTATATATACTACACAATATACCTAACCAATCATACTATTCGACATAAGTATTTTAATGGTTACCGTTTACATTTAGATAAGTAGTAATATAAATATCCTCTAAGTAGTATATATACTACTTAGAGGATTGAATAAAGCTAGATTGTTTTCTGTAATTTATTGATTGACAATGGATATATTTGTTGTATATATACTACAAATAAATGGAATATAACATAATGGTTAAAACTAAATTAGAAAAAGCAAAGACGAATATAGCTAAATATCTTCTGCACTTAGATCAAGATATTTTTAGAAAGAAAGATCTACAGAGCATTTTCACATATAACCAAGAAGACTGGAATTTGTCTAATTCTATTACGGTAAAATCTTTTATTTCATTTTTGATAAAAGAAGAAGTAATAAAAGAAGTAAAATTAGATTTTCCTCATAGGAATGAACTTAGATACATTCTAAGAGATGTATCAATTTATAACTTTGTATTATCGCTGAAGCCTAATTCTTACTTCACTCATTACACGGCCATGTATTTAAATGGCATTACAGAACAAATACCAAAGACCATTTATTTAAATTTTGAACAACCCAAAAAGCGATATAGGGATTTAGACTTAAACCAGGAAAGAATAAATTTGGCTTTCAAACGACCGGTAAGAACGACAAACAACATAGCTAATTATGGGGATTACAGAATTATTATTCTTAATGGAATGTATACTGGAAAATTAGGTGTCGTTGCCGAGCATCAAGAAGATAGAGGAAATCTGATCTATACTAATATTGAAAGAACGCTTATTGATATTACTGTCCGACCTCAACATGCCGGAGGTGTTTTTGAAGTTCTGAAAGCTTTTGAACTGGCCCAAGATAAACTTTCTATAAACAGGCTGGCTGCGATGCTGAAGCAATTAAACTATGTATATCCATATCATCAAGCCATTGGTTTTTATTTAGAAAGGTCAGGCGCCTATAAAGAAAATATGATTAATTTGTTAAATAAATTTGATATTAAATTTGATTTTTATTTAGTACATGGAATGAAAGAAATGGAATATTCAAAAAGATGGCGTTTATATTACCCCAAGGGATTGTAAACGTTGTATTTTTTCTATTACATAATCAAAATAGAAATCATATTCTTTTAAATTGAAATTAATCGCAATAGTATTTTTTACTACCTCAAAATCGGGCCGATGAAATTCTCTATAATTTTTTACTTTCCCCAGAAATTCTAATGGGACTTTCTTTGCGGCAAAAACATTTTTTAAAAGCTCATAATTTTCACTTGTTGCTAAATCGATATTAAAGTATTCCAAAAGAATAGTAATATCAAAAAAATCTCTGGCCCGCGCCTTCCCATGAGTTTTCCTGACAATTGGAAAATATTCGGGCATTTGCTGGCAAATCGCCCTTAATTTTTCCATTACTATCATTACCGGTGAATAAACATAAATGGTCAGGTCATTTATTTCTGATTGTTTTTTGTCTTTACAGAATTCATATTTGCTTATTTCAATAGTAAATTTTTTCTTTTGTTTTGTCCCGATAATTTCCGAATTTCTTCTTAAGGCTTCTATATTTGGGAATATTTTATCGTACTTATCGATTTTTATGATTTTAAATTCAATTAAATAACCACCCCAAAAATTAGCTACTTCGGGACTAATATTTTCCGGCTGCTCAATCATTTTAAAATCGAATATAGTATAACCTATTGTTTTAAAAACATCCTCAATATTTTGCTTTATGATGCCTTTGATTTTTGAAAATTCTTGTATATTGAAATCACCCTCAATGGAAAAATCTAAATCCCAGGAAGCCCTTGCCGTGATGTTATGTATTAAATCTATGGCATTGCCGCCTTTCAATACCAACCTTTCCAATAAAAAATCGTCAGCGAACATGGCATAAACGGCCAGCTTTTTAAATTGTGTTATTTTGGCTAAATCCATTTGTTAATACCTTACATGGCTAAGGTTTATTTTATAATATGCATTTGCTCTAAGGCAACTTATTTTTCTTAAGACTTATTATAGGAGCAAAAAATTAATGCTGTTGTCACCAAATTAACGCGCATACTTACGGTTAGCTGACTTCACCTAACAACATGCACTATTTATCCTTCCCCACTCCCCGCCGTAGCCTCTCCAGTTCCGGCAGGCTTTCGAATTGGCGGAGGCAGAGATTGTAGTCGGCCTCGGGGATATCCGGGAAAGCTTTCATGAACATCTCGCAAGGGCACCCCATCCGCTTGCGGTGGGTTTCTTTATTTTATAGAATATATTTGCGCGGGATCCCCCCTTTCGGGCGGGATTGGATTAATCTAAAAATACAGCAAAACATTTTTTCATAATTAACTTCCCTCATAAAAATAATTCCCTATATTCACCTCCAATGAATAACGAACATCTGAAAGGACTCAATCCGGCTCAGTTAGAGGCGGTTAAGCATATCGAGGGGCCACTGCTGGTGTTGGCGGGCGCGGGTTCCGGCAAAACCCGGGTGATAACTCATCGAATCGCGCATCTGGTGACAAATCATGTCGTTCGGGCCGATCATATCCTGGGCGTGACTTTTACCAACAAAGCGGCCGGTGAGATGAAAGAGCGGGTAATCAAGCTATTGGGAGGAGTCGGCCATTATGTCTGGCTGTCGACCTTTCATTCGTTTTGCGCCCGGTTTCTCCGTCAACATGCCGAGATGCTTGGCTACAAACGCGATTTTACTATCTATGATGCCGCCGACAGCGCCGCATTGATCAAGCGGATTATCAAGAACCTGGGTTTACCGGAGGGGCAGCCCTCACCGGGACACGCCCAGAACACTATTTCCGGAGCTAAAGATAAGCTGATTTCCTCAGCTCGATTTTTGGAAACAGCCGATGATTATATTATCCAGAATATCGCGCTGGTCTATCAGGAGTATCAGCGTCAGCTTAAGAAAAACAACGCTTTCGATTTCGATGACTTATTATTCGCGACCGTGATACTTCTGGAAAAATATCCTGAACTACTGGCGTTGTACCATGAGAAATTCCCGTATCTGTTAGTCGATGAGTATCAGGACACCAATCATAGTCAGTATCGACTGGTGAAACTTCTGGCCGGCGATAAGAAAAATATCTGCGTGGTCGGTGATGATGACCAGTCTATCTATGGCTGGCGGGGTGCGGATATCAGCAATATCCTGAATTTCGAATCGGATTTCCCCGGCTGTAAGGTTGTCAAGCTCGAACAAAATTACCGGTCCACCGATGTTATCCTCGAAGCGGCGCATGGAGTGATCAGCAAAAATATCAAACGCAAAGCCAAGAAATTGTTCACCGATAAAATCGGCGGCGAAAAAATAACGTTGACCATGTGCGGCGATGATCGCGATGAAGCCGAGATTATCGCGGCCAAAATTCAGGCCGGCCTGGCCCGCGATAAAAATTATGCCGATTTCGCCGTGATGTATCGAACCCATTCGCAGTCGCGGTCAATCGAAGACGCGCTTCGTGATGCCGGTATACCCTATATAATAGTCGGCGGCACGAGGTTTTACGACCGCAAAGAGGTCAAGGATATTATCGCTTATCTAAGGCTTCTGGTCAACCCCGCCGACACTGAATCGCTGGTCCGGATTATCAATGTCCCCAAGCGTGGAATTGGTAAGGTGTCAGTCGATAAACTGCTTAAGACGGCGGAATCGCTTAACGTATCGGCTCTGGAACTCTTGCCGCAACTTGACAAAGCCGGCATAAAGGGCAAGGCTGGCGGTGAACTGGAGAAACTTCA
>CAZFSN010000087.1:0-12934 GCA_964521815.1 uncultured Ignavibacteria bacterium
CCTCGACTAATTCACCCGACATGTCAAATATCTTTATATTAATATCAGCCGGTCGGTCAACATAATATCTAAATACGGTTTCATTCGAGGCCGGGTTCGGATAATTGTAAACACTGCCACCGGGCAGGAAACCATCGGCGATAATGAATTCTTTTTGAAACTCCGGCGATAAATAGCCTTGTCTCGAAATACCGCCGCCGGCCATCGGCCAGGGTGTGCTCAAGCTATCGGATGTTGCCCCCAAATCCCAGGCGGCAATATAACCGATTGAATCGAGGGCGGCAATTTCGATATCGCCGTCACCGTCGAGATCGGCAATCACCGGTTCGATACCGACTTCGCTCGAAGTAGACAACGGGAAACCGCCCAATACATCGCCCTGATAATTGATACAGGTCAGGCCCCCGGTGGTCAGGCTGAAAGTGGTATCATCGCTGTGATCACCGTCAAAATCAAATCCCCAACTCAGGGCGCCATTGGGCAGGGCGATAATTATATCAGGCCTGTTATTGCCATCGATATCAGTTAAGATTGGTTGATTATTCGATCGCTTCTCCGGATCCTTTTTGCTCAAGGTTACGGGAAAATGATCAAGCAATATGCCGGCATGGTTGAAAGCATAGGTCTTTAAATAATTAGTTCCGGCACTCACAACGATATCCGGATAGCCATCGGCATCGATATCACCTAACGCCGGTTGACCGGGATCGTCGACATGTATCTTCTTAACGGCCTGAGTTTCGCCGTTATATATACACAGGTAATCACCAACGGTCATGACAGCATCGCAGGCGCCGTCGCGGTCAATATCACCGCAGACCAGGCCGATAGCATCGCCCGCAGGCAAAGATATATCAGCTATCTCGGTCGATGAGCCGTTTGTAATATCACCGACATAAAAATTATTAGCGTTGTTCTCGCCATATATTACGAATATCGTATCAATCGCGATAGCTATCTTATCAGGTATTCCGAAGAAAGTCTTTAACGTATCTAAAACAAAATCGCCTGATTCGGTATAACTGATTGAAACCAGCGATGAGTCAGCTAATCCGGCAATTAATTCGTCTCTGCCATCGGCGTCAATGTCATAAGCTATTAAACCGGCGGTTAAAGCCGAAGAAAACACCCTGGAATCAAGTAAATCGGCCAGAGAATCTACCGGAAATACATCCTTACAATCGAGAAGGTACAATTTATCCTCGGCATCGAAACAGGCGATTTCCAGGGAATCGTCGTCGTCAAAATCACCGGCGACTATTTGGCCGTTGATATACTCATCAAGCGCGGCGAACATTGGGAAGAACAATGTATCTATTTCGGAATCGAATTTGGAAAATAGCATAGCCGACTTCATATTATCAGTAAATGGAGAACCATCATAATTGACAGCTATAAGAAATCTTCCTCGCCCGGCTAAAATCTCCTTTCGACCATCCGAATCCATGTCGAAAGCCAGTAAGCCGCCGCCATCCGCGCCCACTTCCGGCCAGCCGAATGAGGGGAAACCAGCCTGATACCAGTCTACATCAATATCGCAGGTCATAATCGTATCACGGTTAATATCCGCCGGATCAGCGTAAATATCAGTAATCGATATATGTGTATCGGCGCCCAGGTTGGAGCGTGTACTTGGATTGGTCGAGGGCGTGAAATTCCTTCTATTTCGTGAATTGAAATAATCTTCGGCATCGCCAAAACCGGTATAATAATTACCGCCAAAATCTATAATGCCATCAGCTTCGACCAAGGATAGAAAACGGCGGTTATAATCCCATTGAAGAGTATTATTCAGGAAATTATTCGAACCTGAGCCCAGATAATCCAGGTAGGCTACGACCTCATCTACATGCCAGATTAATATTCCATCGCCTGGCAACAGACGGTCATATTCGCCGCTGGCCCTTTTATTTAACTGGTCGAAACCATAAAAAGCCCAGCCGGGTCCCATAATTACGCCGGTCGCCGAATCGGCTAAAATAGCATTGAGAATCGGATCGGGATAGTGAATATACTCGAAATCAGCCTCTCTTTGACGGTTTTCAATCAGGAAATACTCCATTTCGGATATCGGAACTTTGATAACTTCGGTTGGCCTATAATTCTGCTCGGCGGCGGTAATAACGATATCGCTATCGTTGGTTACTTCGCGCACGCCGGAAAACCCCAGATAAGCTCTTGACCAGGCATCGGGATAAGAGGGCAGAACGCCGGAAACCAGCGTGCCCTGTTCATCCAGCTCTAAGGCGAAATTCGAGCCGTTATTATCCATAAGCGAGAAATTGCCGACCTGTGTTAAAAAGTTGGAGGTATTATAAATATCCACCAAACCCAACTGATGGCCAAACTCATGAGCCATAACACCGTTTAAAACCGTGACCCGGTTGTCCTGCGAGGCCGTCTCCGGCATAATCACGACTTCTGAAATATAGCACGAACCGGAATCGACGCTAACGCTGTCATCGGTCCATAAAAAGCCGGTCCAGAAATCATTGGGGGTGTCTTCGATAAAAGCGAAATTGTTTTGTTGGTCCGCTCCGGCGTGAAAAATAATTATCGATTGATATTGCGAGAAATTAATTTCCGGCGAAGTCGTATCGGCCAGGGTGATCGCGTCATGAACGAAGTGCAAAAGCCTTTCTATCACATTAGACCAGGGGCCTTCGCTGCCATAATACGCCATGCGGTTCGGTAGACGATAAGCATCGTTTTCGCCCTGGGGATAAATATCCCAGTTTAATCGAATCTGAAAATCCGAGACATACCACCAGTAGCGATTCAAGGCCTGCATGTGAGCATCGAAATACGCGCTATTATGCGGCGCCGGATCGAATTCGTGGCCTTCCTCCGTTCGAAACTGATCCAGGGTGCGTAGATCGAAATTGCCGTTGCCGGTGGTGGTCGGGTCATCGGGGTCTTCGGTTTGGAATTCAACTTTTAAAACCAGTACCTTAAGCGTATCCGCCTGCGTGGCGGCCGTAACCGGCAAACCGTCTTTGCTTTTGGGCAAGCTGTACGGTTTGTCCCGTTCCAGGTCCAGAATGTTTTTGTGAGACACCATCGACTTCAACGCTTCAGGTTTCTGTTGAGTTTCAACCGGCTGCGTAATAATTTGACCGCCGCTTTCCCGAGGAACATAAATCTTCGTCGGCCCGGCGAAAACCGAAATAGAAAATAATATTATTAAACTGAAAGTTATCTTATACATCAAAATGCCTTATTAGAATCCCACATTCATCGAGAACCGCATCGTATTGCCCATACGGTTGAATCTTTCATCGGATGACGGAACATAGGAAAAATCAAACCGCAAATTGTTGTATTGAAGCGACGCGCCCACCGTGAAATATTTCTGTGATCCGACATCGTCATAGATATAACCGCCGCGCACACCGACATAGTTGGAATACCAGTATTCGAGACCGATATGGGGAATGATCTCGTTAATTTCGGTTCTGAGATTATCATTAAGATCGACCAACAGCTTGCTGGCCTCACCGACGGCGGTCAACCGATTGTATGGGGAATTGACTATTTTGTAAGCCATGGCTATCGCCAGTTTGCTCGGCAAAGGATCGGCCTGATCGGCATCGATATAGGCTATTTCCGGCCCGATATTGGTAACAGTGGTAGCGAATGTTGCGCGCTTATTGATATCATATAAAATTCCGCCGTCGATAGCGAAGGAAAAGCCTATTCCCTTGCCCTTTTCACGGCCGGCACCGACATCAGCCAGATGCGAATTGATATATCTGGCCGAAAGCCCGGCGGACATATTGTTCATAAGCTTTGTTCCGTACGACAACGTAAACGCCATATCGTACGAATTGAATTGGCCTAAATCTTCGCCATATTCTCCGGTGCGGTCCTGCGAACCGAATGACAGGAAAGTAATTCCAAAACCGAACGTTCCCCATTCGCTGGTAGGATACACGAATGAGAAAAACTCGTAATAAAGGTCATCGGCCAATTGGACGAGGTAATTCGAGTGCATATAGGTTATTTGCTTCTGAGCCTTGGCCCTGATATAAACCTTGTCTTTGGTGGCAAACCATATTTCACCGGCCTCTGTTTTGATAGTATGAGCCGGTGTTCTGGCCAATTCCAGTTTTGGGAATCGGCTCCACATGCCTTTATTATATTCGACAACCCCATAAGCGGTGCCGATAAGCGCCGTTTTATTGGAAGGAGCGGCGATTGAATAGATAGGCGCTCCCAGCGCGTTGGCATAAACCATCAAGGTGGCGCCGCTTTTAACCATATCGCTTTGAAGGTTATTGTATTGTTTGATCATTTGGGTTAAAAGCCCGATTTTTTCCTGGTTATTGTCCTGAACGAAATGCCTGGCGACTTGTTCGATCGACATATCCTTGTCGGTAGTGTAGTTTTTATAACCATAATGAGTAAAGGTTTTGCCGTCAGTTAGAATGACACCCAGCTGTGTGCCAATCCACAGGTTATCGCCCATTGGCGTTAGTACGAGGATTTTGCCTTTAAACGCGTGGCGATACGGCAATTTAATCTTGGCGCCCACGGTTAAATCGCCTTCGATATTATTCAAGCCGGTAATTTCATCATTGATGCTATCTTTATCAATAGCCGCCAGTGAACCATAAAATTTGGCGCTGATCTTATCGACATCTTCGCCAATAGTCACTTCGTGCAGATAATAATTCTGCCAGGTCTTGCCATCAAAATGGTAGAGATCGTTTTCAGTGGACGCCCAGATATCGTTTTCGCTTATCGCCGCGATGCCGGTAATTCTGGCTACAGGCGGATTTTGGCCGGCATCATAGGTTTTAATCTTGGCGCCATCAAAAGTGGCCAGACCGGCGGCCGTACCGATTAAAATGCTCTTACGGCGATACTGGGTCAAAGCCGTTATTTCCAGGGACGGCAAGCCATCTGCCAAACCATACGATTTCCATCTGTTGCGCTTGGGGTCAAACCTGGAAAAGCCCGTATTGGTACCGGCATATAACATTCCGGCATGTGATTCGAGACAATTGACCTCAGAGCCTAAAATGACGCTGGTGGGAATATTAATTTTATCGATTGATCTTTTCATTATAGCCTGGTCGAATCCGAAAGCCACCGAATCAAGTTCCGACTTGGTCATTTGGCTGTCAGCCAAATTGTTTTCGATCATCTTTTCGAATTTGGCAAAGCCGTCATTATCGATTTTTAAATCGCCCCAGGCGGATTTTAATCTCTCGAAGCCGTTGTCAATTTCGGCTGTATATGAATAATCGGGAGGCAAAGATTTTCGCACCTGAAAATACAAAGAGTCGATTTCCGCCAACGTATATTTATTATTATGTTCAACCAGCCTGTTATAATATGGATCCAGTTGATCGTCCTCCAAACCCGTATAACGCTGCAGGATGCTTTTTATGGACCGACCTTCTTCCAGAGGGTATTCATCATGGGATTGCCAGGCACCATTATCCCATTTGGTCAGATGGCCGTCGATAATAGCCCAAACATCATATTGTTTATAATTGATCTCGGGCATATTATTTTCGACCAAAGCGATTTTCTGAATTTCCTGTCCCGGTTTCGTATCAAGTTCGATCCAGCTTGGCGAGAGTGGATATCTGCCTAACCCGGCCGGATTCCAATGAGTAGCGGTAGCGTCATCGGCTATCGCGACAAAAGTTTCTCCCATACCGCCGGGCCGCGCTCCGGGCGCGATCAATAGAAACGGTACGGCCGTTTGGGATACTTGCCCGAAAGCCTGAGCCGTCAATAATATCAACAATACCGGCAGATAAACCAGCCTCTTCTTCATTTCGTCCTCCATATTGTTATCGATCATTTATATTATCGACCGACTATTTCTCTAAATCAGTTAACTCCCGTCAACCCGTTTATAAAACAAACATTAATTATCATAAATCTTTCTTTTAAAATCAACCCTTCTTTATATTTATCTTAATATTGCCAGCTTGGATTGAAAACTCGAACTCCGTCTTTTGCCGTCAAAACCGGTCCCGAGGGCTTCGATTTTATAAATATAAACACCGCTGGCAATCCTGTCATTGTCCGAATCTCTTAAATAGTATGTGATATTATGAAAACCGCTTGAGGTATAATCCGGAGCGCTTAAATTAAATGTCTTGATTTTTCTACCGGCCAGCGTAAATATTTTCAATGTTACCACTTCGGCGTCATTGGACAGCATATACTGGAATGTGGTCGAATCCGTTTTAACCACAGGATTGGGATAATTCATCACCTCGCTGATAGCGAAATCAGAACTGGCGAAAGCCTGGATATAGGTCGAAAAAACCGCCGAGTTATTGTAATTATCCCAGGCCTTCAGGCTTAATAAATGTTCACCCTCGGGTAAATCGGGGATAGTAAACGTGGCCAGACCCTGCTGCCAGTTGCCCCGGTCGAAAACGAAATCATCGGTTATATCCCTGGAAAAAGTTTCGCCGTCATCCACTTCAACTTTAATGCTATGTCCCATGGACCCGGTAACATTAATGCCGTGCAAGTCAAACAGATGAACCTCAAACACGGGGTTGGTCGGTACCGCCTGAATCTGATCGGCCAAATTTTGATTATTGTAATATATTTCAATCGTCGGGCCGGTAGTATCCGATTCGCTCGAAATTCCGCCGGCCATCGGCAGCGAATCGACAACTCCTGAACCATCTATATAACCGTTTTCGAAATAAACATAAATCCTGGCGCCCGTGCCGCCATAGGTAATATCCTTGGGAATGAAAAATGAAGTCGAGAACCGGCCGTTTACCACATCCGCCGGACCGTTGAATATTGTCGGACCGGGAAGTTCATAATCGAGATAATTGCCCGTAGGAATACCCGAATAATCGACAAGCATCTTGTGACGGTTAATTGAGGCGTCCTTAACCAGTACCCAGACCGTGCCGTTGAAATCGGACTGAATCTGACCCAGATCATTGGTGATATTGCCAGCGATTGAATCGACAGTCAAGCCCTTGAGTGAATCCGGCGAATACGTGAATTCGACTTTTAAAGATGGCTTGCCGACAATTATGGCCGGGTCGCCCAGAAGCAAGAATTTGCGCCCGTTGGCGTCCGGTTGATGGGACTGAAGTACGCGCATATATTTCGCCACGTATAGAGCCTGTCCGAAAGAAACCGAATCGGCGAATAATAGCTGTCTGAACATTTCCTGGTTTAAATCGGAATTGCCGCCTGAAACCACCAGTCGGGTGGCGCCGATAGCGACAATCGCTCCGCCTCCGGGGTGACGTACAAAATCTTCCGACATGCCCTGCTCAGTGGGATGATCGAAATAGGAAATAGAACATGAGGCCGCGAATACCAAGGGCAATTTATCACCGTTTACGAGCCGCGGTATGTCCTCAATTCGCCTGAATATTTGCTCATGCGCCCATAAGCCCTTATTGCCATGACCGATCCAGTCGACAATTAGTCCGCCATCGTTGAACGCGTTAATCAGGGCTTCGCGAGCGTCGGGTTTCGTTCGGCCCGTCCTGATTGGATATTCTACCATGTAAATTTTAGTGACCTCAAGTTCGGCGGGAACACATTCGGTGGCTAATGATTCGGCCTGCCGTGTATGCATCAATTCGTCGGACTCATAGGTGGGGTTGTTGTTGTCATCGGCGGCAATTATTACGTTATTCCGCCATTTGCCCATATCGGGGTTGGACTCATAATTTACGATTTTATCCAAAACAACCTGCATCTGACTGGTATTATTAACCGGCAATCGGCCTATAATCATATCCAAACCCCCGATACCGTCAGAATCGAGATAGCCGAATTCACCGAAATAGACATAGCTTTCATCGGAACCGTAAGGATCGCGTCCGGTCGATGATTGGGTGGATTCATAGGGCGGAATCAGGTTAGGGACGTTTTCGTTCAAATTATTACGGTAATCATAATGACCATCCCCCACCAATATCGCGTAGCTGGGCGCGGCGCCGCTCCAGTTTTCGAAAGCGTATTTCAAAAAATCCCTGATCGCTATGGCGTCAAACAGCCCCCAGCTGAACTGATTATAAATATCACCGACCTTGACCACCCGGGTCCTTATATCGGGTGAGATGCTTTCTCTGTGATCGGCCAATTCCAGGGCCTGGTCGTAAAAAAGTTCATTGGTAATAATTATATAATCGGCGGCATTGGCGGTCGAACGCAAATCATCAGGTTGATATATCTCATAATTATGAACGTTTTTATAATCGGCCGATGTGAAAAGGTAAAAACGTTTCCGGCCGTTACTGAAATTTTGGAATATTAGCGAGCCGCTGCTCAATTCGCCGTCTATTATCTGGGCTACGCTGTCGGATGATGAGATATCCAGTAGCATATAATTGGGCGGAACGTTGCTAAGGTGATATTCGATATTATAGTTAGTTCCCGGCCCGATGAAAAATAACTGGTCATTGCCCGCGTTTAGCCATCTCTCGTAATAAATATCGATATAATCGAAATAAAAATTGGCATTATCTTTCAACAGGAAAGTATTGAAACCGGTATTGCCGCGCAAATCCGAAGTGACATACTCCGTAAAGCCGCTGTTGAACCCGGAAATTCTCTCGGCCGGCAATTCGTTGACCAGCAGGGAATCGAACGGGCTTTTCGTTTTCAGGACTACCGTAGACTGACTGCCGGACACAACATCTTTAAGCTGTTTGGTAATGGAAAAACTGGCGCTATTTCCCCTGAACCAGTTAAAATGATCATCGGGCTCATTGCCGGTGCTGGTCGAAGGTATATAAAATGTCAGATCTTGCTCATCATGAGCGACATCAATAAAGCTGCTTTTTGTAACAGCCGATGGATTTTGCGGCGCGCCATCGATAGTCGGCCAGCGTCTCGGGGGCGATGAGAAATCACCGCCATAGGTCAGCCAATAGACATTCTTTGTGGTATAGTGATGGAAACGATAATCGAATCGCCCTTTAGCTTCATTATATTCAAGGCCATCGACAGATTCGGCATAAAATAGCAGACGGTCGCTATCGTTAAATTCGCCATCATCGGAGCCGGTGATATAAATCGGGATTTCGCGCAATTCCGGCCTATCGATATTATTGTCAACCGGTAATTCCGCGCCCCCGCCATAAAACACCCTCATCTCGCGCGGGTCAATATCGGCTACGTCAACCCCGGCGCCGTTAAGTTCAAACCGACTGACTTTATAGATGCCTTCGCTGGTAACCTCCATTTTGATCCATACCTGGGAAGAATCAAAAACCGATTGAGCGCTGGCGGTTTTTAATGGAATTGTCGGCCTATCCACGCGCCAGTTCCGCGCGATATCGTAATTGGCCACTATTTCTGTTAAAATATTGTCGAATATCCGGCCATTGGGACGAACAAGATTGCCTGTTGGAACTCCTTCATTATGGAAATCCACTCTTACGGTTATCGATTTGGCCTTGTAAAGGAAACCGTTTTCCAGACGGGCCGCCGCCAGACAGACTTTTAAGACCTTTAAGCCGCGGATCATATCTTCTCCCTGTATGTAGACCATCTCCATCGGCCAGGTTTTCGATGGCACTTGCTTTTTGACTTCGGCGGCAAATTGTTCCTCGGAATTTTCTATAATGAAATTAGGCACATCGACTTCGGCCAACGGAACATATTGCTCGTCAATCATGGTTACTGTAGGCCTGGAATTGTATGGGATTCCGATAGGAACGACCTTAACCGGCAACAGGGGTTCGCCCGATTTGGCGATCTGCGCGGTTCGGCTGATATGGGGCGCCTTGAATTTTTCCGGATAACCGTCAGGAGTAATTAGCTGCGCGGCCGGCGCTTGATAAGTGAAAGTTATGCCGTTTTCATCGGATTTGATAATCCGTACGTCGTTATCAAATATAGTATCAGCGAAAATTGAATTTGATATTAAAAAAAGTAAAAAGATGGTTGTTATCGCATTCAAGACGAGTTTCATCAACTCCTCCCTTAAATCCCTGACCCTTCTTAGACCGGGCCCGGTAATTACTCTGGCCTAAAGAGTTATATCTACTGTTGTTAAGTCGGCAAAAATGCCCGATACTCTTTAGCCAGATGCGATAAAAACCCCTTTCGTTTCATATAAGATATACAAAATAAAACTATTGTCAAGTTCATTTAGTTATCAATATTTTCATTTAAAAATGACGCTGAGCCATCGGCCCTAAACGCCTTGATCAATTCACAAGCCTCTTTATAGGCGTCTTCCGCGATATTCCGGGCGGCAGTTGCCGGAATATTATCTATTTCCTTTTTAAACGGTTTGGTTGCCATCTTGATACTTTTACCCTCTGATTCGGCCCAATGTTTCATCTGATCTATCAATTCTTTAGGCAAACCTCTGTGCGCGATATTCTGCCATTGAGTCCCTACGTTACCCTTACGAATCCCGTATTCCGCGAATTTGCCCACTATATGTAGTGGTGTGCCGGTTATGCCATGTTGGGCAATCCTGACACCCCTGGGTTTTATCGCGTTATAAATTTCGCCGGTCCGATTCAGATCTATATTTATCTCCTCTCCCTCGAGATAATTACCATGCTTTGAGCCATTGTTTATGGCCAATAGATTTGGCTTTATCCCTTTGTTAAATAAGGCGGTTACAAATGATTGGCCCTCTTCGACCGTGGTAATTTCACCCGCCTGTCCGGTTGATTTAATTTCGCCAACTTCAACTTCAAGGCCCCAGCCGGAACCCATTATTATTTCTGCCAAATCGGCAGTTATTCGGGTATTGGCTTCATGTTCATTAAAGGAAGCGTCAATCGCGTAAGATGTGTAGCCGGCCTTTAATTCGGCGTCAATTAAAGCGCGGGCGGCTTCAATTTCTTTGATACTGGTATCTTTCACTGTGATATGATCGCCATGAATGAAAAACGGCATCTCGTAACCGGTTTTTTCCGCGTAATCGATTAGCATGTCAAAATATATCTGCGGTGTTTGACCGGTATAACCGCCGTCTACATGGCCCTCGCTTTTAGCTAATTCAAACCCGATTACGGCATCCAGTTCTTGGGCCGCTCTCATGATCCCCGGAACCACATGTTTGATTCGCACATTGCAGGCCATCATAATTATTTCCTGGTCCCGAAAAGCGTTGAAAATATCCCGCCCGTTTAGCAGACAAACTTTGCTGTTCGAACCCAGTTTGCTCATAGTGGAATCTAACCTACGCCTTAGAAGTTTACCATATGCCATGATTAATCCTCCCTCTATCGTAAAAATTTCTCACATTATTTAAATAATAAAGTTAAAACCGCGGCCAGCAATAATGCCGGCAGAAGGTTGCCAACCTTAATCTTGGCCAAGCCTAAAAGGTTAATCGCGATTCCCAAAAGCACGACTCCGCCGGCGGCCGATATCTCGGTTACTACTGGATCGCTTAAAATGTTCTGAAAATTTTTGGCCAGAAGGGTAAGCGCGCCTTGATAAACCAGCACTATTATAGCCGAAAATATCACGCCCGCGCCCAGAGCCGCCGACAGCGCCATGGCCGCGAAACAATCCATCAGCGACTTGATATAGATTAGCTCGCCCCGCCTATAGAGGCCGTCTTCAAATGATCCGATTATAGTCATCGGGCCAACGCAGAACAGAAGTGAGGCTGTGACGAAACCCAGGACAAAATCCTTGCCCGATGATCCCGCTCTATTTTTCAGATATTCGCCCAGCTTCTCCAGCCGCTCCTCGATTTGCAGCCATTGGCCGATTAGCCCACCGAAGACCAGCGAGCAGACTATGATCAGGACGTCTTCGGTTTTAATCGCCATTTTCAGGCCGATTAATACAGTCACCAGCCCCAGCGATGTCAGCACTATATTTTTGTATTTATCCTGAAGTCGGGCGCCGGCTAAAAGCCCCAGGACCGAACCGATGACAACCGTAATCGTATTAACAATGAAACCATACATATGATTTGAATTAATATGATATTTTTAATCTTGATAGCAAGGAGAAAGATTTTCAGGAGTTCCCCGGTATTTTTATCTAATTTGCCGGTCGGGTCCCGAAGTGAGAGAAGCGAACGAAGCAATCCGTCTCCTTCGTAAACCGAGTTATTTAGTGGCATTTTTTTACATATGGCACGGCCTCAGGCAACCCGGCGACACGAGATAATTTACAGGTTGACAAAAACAACATTTTATAATAGAAAATTGACCAAGTACGCGTTAAATTTTTATTTTAAAAAGGAGGAACAGATGAACTGGAAAAAATTATTATTGGCGGCTTTGCTTGTACTGATCGCCAGGGTGGTTCTGGATTTTATCTTTCATACTTTGATTTTGGGAAGCTCATACACCGCCCTGATGCAAATGGGACTATTTCGACCCGAAAGCGAGATGACATCCTTTTTCTGGGTGAGAATAATCACTTATCTGGTTTTTTGCTTTTTCTTCGTCTTGATTTTTGTCAAGGGCTATGAAAACCGCGGCCTGATGGAAGGAGTCAGGTATGGTATTTATATAGCGATATTTTTTACTTTTGTCGGGTCATTTAACATCTTTGTCTGGTTTGGCATACCCTATTGGCTTACCTGGGCCTGGATTATAATCGACTTAGTCGAATTCATAATAATGGGCATAATAGCGGCTATGGTTTACAGACCTCGGGCGGGAGCTTAGAGGTTGTGCCATAAGTAAGAAAACACCACTAAATAACTCGGTTTACGAAGGAGGCGGATTGCTTCGCCCCGCTAATCGCGGGACTCGCAATGACTTCAAAAGGCTGTCATTGCGAGGAGCGAAGCGACGCGGCCGTCAAGGCACGTCCGTGCAATCTGTCAATCTTTTGGCACAGCCTCCTTAGACCTGGCAGCCGCCACGGATAAATAGATTTAGCTTGAAATGCGCCGTTTGGTCGAACGCCAAGCGCTAATTTCTCAGCGTCGCGATCAGCCTTTTGGGGTTAAGTACCAGATCAAGCGCGTCCGTGGCTGATGTCA
>CAZFSN010000088.1:0-3830 GCA_964521815.1 uncultured Ignavibacteria bacterium
CAGGTTTTTTTATGTTGACTGAGATTTTTAAAATGATTATATTAACTTAATGTTAAGTAATTTGGAAAACACGTAAGCGGAAGAAAAAAGGTCATTAATTAGCAAATAACAAAATTAATTAAATGTTTTTGGAGGTCTTAGTATGTTGAAACATTTCGGAAACCGTAAAGGCTTCACACTGGTAGAAATCCTGATCGTGGTCGTTATGCTGGCTATCCTGTTCGCTATCGCTGTTCCTATTTATGTGAATTATGTGGCCAGCGCCCGTTCAGCCGAAGCGCAGGACGCGATAAACGCGATTAAGGCGGCGGCCAATGTTCAGAATGCCAGAACCGGCGTCTGGGCGACCAATATCGATCAATTGGACCAGTTAATGTTAGATCAAGTCACGACGCGGAGATGGAATTTCAATATCGTAATTGGCGCGCAAGGTATTACCCAGATTACCGCTATCTCGACCGGTCAAATGCCGGGCGGCGCCGGTAAGACAGTGACTCTGAATGTTACCACCGGCCAATGGCATGGATACGGATTCGATACTTATTAAAATTCGCGGAGATTGTTTAACATCTAACTAAGGTTAGCTAAATTGGAAAATTATGAATCTGTTGGTGGAGCTGTAGCCGCCAATGTAAAACAATTACATATTGACGATTTGCTGGAGTTTACCACCCAGCAAGGGGCATCAGATTTGCATCTCTCCGTTGGTTCTATACCGATGATCCGGGTCGATGGCGCCATGCTGAAACTGGACTTGCCCGGGCTTACGCCGCAGGAAATTCAACGTCTGGTTTTGGAATCTTTATCGCCGGAGCTTAAGGAAAAATTTGACCAGGATTTTGAGGTCGACTTCTCCAGAGAGATCAGAGATTCCACCCGGTTCAGATGCAATGTATTCCGTCAAATTAACGGCATCGCCGGATCGTACCGGGTTATTCCCGCGGATATCCGGTCGTTCGAGGAATTGGGTTTGCCGGATGTTCTCAAGCGGCTGGCGTTGATGGAGAAAGGACTGGTGATATTGACCGGGCCGACCGGCTCGGGAAAAACCACCTCATTGGCGACCATGGTCGATTGGATCAACCAGAATAAAGAATGCCATGTGATTACAATCGAGGATCCGGTCGAGTATTTTCATACCACGCTTCATAGCCTGATAAACCAGCGCGAGCTTGGTTCTACTACTAAAACGTTCGCCCGGGCTTTAAGAGCCGCCCTGCGTGAAGACCCTGATGTCATCTTGGTCGGTGAAATGCGTGATTTAGAGACCGTTAGTCTGGCTCTGACAGCCGCCGAAACAGGCCATCTGGTATTGACCACGCTTCATACATCATCGGCGGCCAAGACTATTGACCGTATCATCGACGTTTTCTCGGCTGAACAGAAATCCCAGGTCAGGTCGATGTTGGCGGAGTCGATTCAGGCGGTTATTTCGCAAACTTTGATGCCGAAAAAAGATAAAGGCCGGGTCGTGGCCTGTGAAATTATGATTGCCAATACTGCTATCAGAAACCTGATTCGTGAAGACAAGATTTACCAGATCCCATCTATGATTCAGGCCGGCAGTAAAATAGGCATGCAATCCAAGGATCAGCATCTGTTGACCCTGGTCAGCGAGGGAGTTTTAGAGAGATCCGAAGCGGCCAAGCATGCCGATAACCCCAAATTGTTTTTGGATTGATTAATTGCGCGGTTCAGTTAAAAAAAATAGCGGATTTACCTTAATCGAGGTGATGGTTTCATTGCTCATAATGGCCATCTCGATTGTCGCGCTTCATTATATGTTCCACCAGGGGCAGATTCTGATTATGGAACAGGATCACCGGCGAGCCGCTTATCATCTGGCCCAGAAAAGACTGGCCGCCTACAAACTTTTAAGCGACAGACACGCGATAATAGCCGGGACATTTACGGGCGAGGAATATATTGTTTCGCCCGATGATGAATATACCGATGACGCCGAGCTTATGGGCGAGTATACTACGGTCATCGAACTTGTCGATGATTATTTTCAAGTGACAATCACCTATCGATGGACGGAATTATCCAACAGGAAATATGTTATTACCCTGTCTGATAATTATCCTGTCGACCCTCTGGGATGATAATCGTTATATGAAATATCTTCGCAAGAAAATAGCCGGTCGTTTAGGCCACACCCTCGTTGAGTTGATGGTCGCGCTTATCTGTTCGTCAATCATCCTTTTCGGATTATTCACCGTCTACGCGTACGGTATAAAACAGTTCAATAGTATTACCTCAAGATTTCAGATGTTCAATGAAGGCAATATTGTATTGAGACAAATCGCGAAGATGATCAGAAGAGCTGAGATGGTTTATGTTATAGAAAGCAGCGATCCCGGCAGGTCTGAATTGCATTTAACTGACCCGCCTTACGAAAACAACGGCGGCGGTGAGGTGGTATTTTTCACGAATAGAGCGGATCATACCTTAAGAATGAATGATTGGAGGGTGGGCCACAATAATGCCAATAAGAGGCTGTTGCCGATTCGAGTATACAGAACTACCAATCAACCGGCCGCGAGGTTTCCTTATCGTGTCGTGAAAATGAATTTTCAATACGCTGATGGCTATATTGATGGTTATGATTACTCGGGAACGCCATATTTGGTCAGGATGGATCTGGTTTTGCAGGATACGCTGGGGAACACCTTAAGCTTATCCACAACCGAATCCAGATTAAATTGAATATAAATGAAACTTTCGGGAGGAAGCATGATTAACAACAAAGTAGCAAGACGGCTTATTAAAAACAATGCCGGTTCGGTGCTTGTTATGACCGTAATATTATCGATGTCGATAATAATACTCGGCGCGGCTTACCTTCAATACTCCGATCATTACAGGCGGGACCTCTCATTTCAAATCGCTCAGGACATGGCGATTATAGGGGCTCACGCGATCGAGGTTAAGGGATCGGTTGAACAATCGAGCGGCGGGGTCAATTATCAGAGCCCAACCGAGTTGTTATATGAAACCGATGATGGCTACAAGGTGCGTTGCTACTATACCTGCGGGACCGGCGTTTATTCTAATAACGGTGTTTCTACTACTAATAAATATTCTGTTGTCGGTTACGCGAGTGTGACCTCTAACGAGTTTGACGGTGAAATTTCGGATATCTGTGATCAGGGAATGTCGAGTCATTCATATGCCGCCTGGCTCTATATAACGGACAGGGAAACTCAAAGCTATCGAACACCCCCCGACGACACGCTGCGGTTTTGGGGACCGGATACCCTCGATGGCAAGGTCCATTCCAATGACATGTTACATTTTCAGCAGGGCAATGGATACTGGCCTGTTTTCTATGAGCTTGTGACATCATGTTCGACGCGGTTCTCTCCGGTCGACGCCCCGGATTATGTCCATTTTTATGGCGGTTACAAGATTCCTTACGGCTATCTGCCCTTTCCTCTGCAGGCTGATTCGGTCAGAAAATACAATGGTTACAAACAGCCTAATCTTGGCGTAATACCATCGGAACAGGGGATAAAGGTTACGGAGATTACGTTGCTGGACGCGGAGCAAGGATTTATTGTACGGCATCGCTCGCAAGTCGGACCTCTGGGAAGCCGAAACAGGTACAAGTTCCCGGCCGATCCGGATAATCCGGGAAATAATGTTTATGATTATACCTTGAACGACGCTCCGCGTTATCCGTATCCTCCATCCGGGGCGCTTTTTATCGAAGGCGAGTTATGGCTGACCGCCGCCAAAGGGACTCATTTTAATGTCGGAACATACAGCGGGCAAACCGGCGATGCTTCGGGTCCTATGGGCACCGGTTTTGAAGGGGAACTCACGAT
>CAZFSN010000088.1:3930-9109 GCA_964521815.1 uncultured Ignavibacteria bacterium
ACTTATGATACGAGGTTCAGGAGGCATCCGCCGCCGCATTTCTTTCCAACCAAGGCATCTCCCAGTTATTACCGCGAAGCGGAACCTAATTGGCTTTGGTGATGCGGGAGCGCGATGTTAAATTGATCTGAAGCGAAACGATGGCCGGAAATGAGCGCGTAAAAAGCGATTCAGTTATGTTGTAGTCCTCACAAGAAAGATTTGGCTGAATCGGGTTTTGGGATCGAGTGAGAAGTTAGGTAAATGAAAAGGAATTTTAAATACATAGTGCTTAAGTTGAAAGGTAACCATGGCTAAATCGGCAATCGGTCTGGACATCGGGAATTACGCCATAAAACTGGTCGAACTCGAGAACGAAGGCGGCAGATACAAGGTGAAGAATTTCGCCATAAATGATCTTTACGGACCCGGCGAAGAATTCGATCCCGAGGGCCCCGGTGTCAGCAGATTAGAAAGTTCACTAAAAAACATATTTCAATCGGTTAAGCTTAACCCCAAGAGATTGAAGAATATCAATTCGAGTCTCGGCGGCCCGGCCGTTTCGGTAAAACAGATTAAATCGGTTTCACTGGCCCCTGAGGAAATGGAGTCATCGCTGGTGTTCGAAGCCAGGAAGCATTTGCCGCTGGATGAGTCCGACGCGGTGATCGATTCTCAAATCCTGCGCGGTGATATGGATTCCCAGGATATGGATATTTTGCTGGCGGCCACGACCAAGAAGGTATTCGATAACCATCTGAGTTTGCTTAAAAGCGTCGGTATTAAAGCCAATATTATCGATGCCGAGGCTCTGGCTATCGTGAATAGCTATATCGCGACGCAGGGAAGCCTGTTGGGCGAGGAGGCATTGATATTTTTAAATGTTGGCGCAAAGTACTCCAGCATCGTAATCGTCGGTGAGAACACGATGTTATTTACTAGGGAGATCAATTGGGCGGGCAGTAATTTCACGGATGATATCAAAAGCAGCCTGAACATCGATTATCAGGAAGCCGAATCGGTGAAAAAACAAAGGGGTATCGGCGCCTTGATGGGGGGAACCGGCGGCGGCGCCGGGATCAGAGTAGCTCGCCGGATGGCTATTGATAATCTGATCGATGAAATTCGGCGGTCGCTGCGTTATTACACCAAAGAGACGGGTTGCCGGAATTTCAAGAAAGTGCTCTTAAGCGGAGGTTCCTCAACACTGCCCAATTTCAATTCACACCTGGCCCAGCATCTTAACATGACGGTGGAGATTTACAATCCCTTCGTCGATTTTATCACACCTCCCGGTTTGGATGAGATGATCGGCTCACGTCTGGTTATCGCCTGCGGGTTGGCTTTAAGGGAGGACTAAATGGGCAATATCGTTTATAAAATCAATCTAAATAAAGCCTCCAACCGTCTTGACCAGTACGAACTAAAGCAGAAAAAAAGGCGCACGGCGGCGATAGTATTTTTCTTCATCGCCCTGATCGGTATTACGGCCGTATCGGTAGTTTTCTCCCAGCAGACGCGGCTAAAAATCAATAGCCTCCAATCCGAGATAACGGCTATCGATGACGAGATCGCCCAGCTTTCAGCGTCATCGCAGTATTTATCGCCGGAAGATATTTTCGCCCTGTCGCAGCTGGCCACAACCAGAATGACCTGGACCGAAAAGCTAAATGTCCTCGGAAATATTCTGCCCCGGGATGTGGTAATAACCGAACTGTACTATGATTATCAGATTAATTCTTTGAAAATCAAGGGCATTTCGCGGGTCAATCCTGAGATGAAAGATCTAGACCGGGTCGTTTCAATCGTAAACCTGATTAAAGGCAACAAGGATTTTTCGAAGGATTTCGTTGATATTAAATTTAGTTCCTCGACCCGGATTAAGCATCAGGATCAGGAAATCATACAATTCGAAATCGAATGTTTGGTAGGGTAAGGCAGCATGAAAAAGAATTTGATAATCGCCTGCGTCTTGTTGGCATATATTCTGGGATTTTGGTTTTATTATAAGAAAGTCATAGAGCCTCAGCCCTCCATAATGGCCGATTTACAGACGCAATTGGCCGAGAAAACGCGACAGAAATTATCGGCCCAGATAATATCGAAGAATTTACAGAACGTCAATGACTTGATTCAAAACAATCTGGTCGAGAATTTAAGCGATTCGCTGGCTCAATCGGCCAGTATTCCTTTTTTAAACTATCTGACCGGCTTAATGGATGACTTGAAGATAGTTTTAGTGTCGATGAGACCAGCCAATATTTTGCGGTGGAATGAAACGACAGGAGCCCGATTGATTAGCCAGGAGTATATCGAAATTCCTTATAGTATGTCGATTCTGGCCAGTTATGAACAGCTCGGGCAGCTTCTGGAGAAATTGGAAAAATCACAGAGACTGATAAAGGTTGCCAGAATTCAATTAACCAATCCCCTCGATTTCGCTTATTTCGAGGGTGAAATTACCGGCAAACCCGATCAGCATCATATCGACTTGGTGATTCATACATTGACGATTTTGAAAGCGAGTTACAACAGTGGATCAAAACAGTTTAATTAGAGCATTGGCCTTCATGCTCGGGGTGGTTCTCTTGCTTGAATTATCCTGGGGCGCGTATAAGGCTGTCACGGTTGCCCGGACGACTGTCAAGAACACGGAAGCGGTGGAAACTCTCGATACCGATGCCGCCCTGTCTAATACAATCGATTCTCTGGAAGCCCATTGGAACCGCCGTCTCAGCTATAATTTTAAAGTCGAGCAGGACCCGCTTTTCCTTGGCCGGGTCGTGACCGGTTTCGCCTATAACAATATCGGCTATAAAGAATTCGATGAAGGCGGTGTGCCCCGTTTGTCGGCCACGGTCGCCGTATTCGATGAAGAACCAATGGCTATTATCAAATACATGGGTAAAAGCTATGTACTGCAAACTGGCGACAAGTTCGGTGATGGGTATGTGGTCAGCGATATTAAAGTGAAAAGCGTGATATTATATAAAAACGGGAAAAAGATGACCTTGTTCAATCAGCCTATTGGCGGAGCCTACGCGGATGAAGATCAGCAAGGTTTATATCAACCTACGGAATGGTAGATTTTAATTAGCTTATAGCGGGAGGATGCTTTGAAGAGATTTTTGTGGACGGGTTTCATTGCCTTTTGGGGTTTATCGATGATTCTGCTTGGCGCGAATTCAGTAATGGCTCAATCCGAAGAAGATGTGAGGCGCATGTCCCCGACGATGAAAGAGGGATTGACCAAACTGGTTACTCTGGATGCTGACGATGCTTTTTTGCCGGCGGTCTTAACTATTCTGGCCGAGAAATCGGGCTTCAATATTGTCACCGGCCCCGGCGTGAACAAGCAGGAACGTATTTCGGTTCATATTACCGATGCTCCCATCGAAGAAGCGATCAACCTCGTGGTCAGAGCCGCCGGATTATCTTATGAAGTCGTAGGCAATTCTTTTCTGGTGGCCGAGCCCGAAGCGCTGGAAAGAGAGGTAGGGCTTTCCGCGCACGTTTACGAACTTCAATACGCGAACGCGGCCGAATTGAAAGAATTATTAAGGGACATGTCCGAATATATTCAGGTGGATACATCCGGCAACAGAATTCTGGTCCTCACGTCGCCAAAAGTAGCTTCGGAAATTTCGGATATTATCGCTCGAGTCGATACACCGCCCATGCAGATTATGCTGGAAGCACGGTTAATCGAGGTAGCCACGGATGACCTCGATGAATATGGTATCGATTGGGAAAAACTGTCGCATCTTACCACTATCCTGGCCGAATCGCCGCTTAATGCGGATGGCTCGAGCCGCGCGCCGACCGAAGTCGATTTCGGCGGTCAGCTTCCCAACCTTGATCAGCTCCCGCAAAGATACACTTTTGAAAAAATCGAAGGTTTCGATAATATCGGCTTATTCTCCCGTCAATTAAACGCTTTTGATATCACCCTGGATTTCCTGGTAAAGCGCAATAAGGCCAAAGTCTTGGCCCATTCGAAATTAACCACTATCAATAACAGAACAGCGACTATTTTAATCGGCGAGACATTGACCTGGGCGGTGCTATCCGATATTAACGCGATAGTCCAGAAAGAGGAAGTAGGAATCAAATTGGTCATCACGCCCACGATCAACACCGGCGGTTATATCACGACCAAAGTGGAACCGGAAGTTTCCTCGATCATAGAACTGGTATCGGGAGTTTATCCGCATAAGAAAATCCGTACCGCCAGCACGAATGTTCTGGTTAAAGACGGACAGAAGATATTTATCGGCGGATTATTATCGGTTGAAGATACTAAAAATGTTTATCGTATGCCTTTGCTTTCGGATATTCCTCTAATCGGTCGCCTTTTCACTCATACCGAATATGGCACCAGGAAAACCGATTTGATTATTGAAATTACTCCCAGGATTATCAAGCCAGATATCAGTTACAGCGATGCGGGAAATTTCACATCCGACGGCTATCAGATTTGCGGCCCGGGTTCCACTACCGATTTTAAGGCCGTTGAGCCTGAAATCGAGCAGTTTAATAAAGACGCCAGGAACATGAAACAAGAAGTAAAAGAATTTCAGGATAGAGTAATAACTCCTAAAGAGGAAAAAAAATAATATATTAAGGAGGCTTTTATGACTGGCGGTAAAAAACTTTTATTATTGATAGGGTTTATCGGCCTTATAATGCTGATTTCACTGGCGGTTTTTTCCGCTTGTGATAATCGCAAAGCGGTAAATCCGAAGCTCGATGTAAATCAATCCATACAACTCAACCTTTCACCGCAGAGGCTGGTTATTCATTCAATGGATAAGCCGGATACGGTAAAAATGAATATTCGGGTAAGGGATGCCGATGGCAATGGCATTGACAGCGTGGAAGTCACGATCAACAGAGTTCCGCAGATTGGGACTATCGTATCGCCGGAGATGACTGATTCCGGCGGCCATATTACCGCTTATTTTATAACTGATCCGGGCGGTTTGGAAGATTCGTTAGTAACATTTATTGCCTCTTCCGGTGATGCCGCGGATACGGCGGAATTAAGCGTGACGGTATCGCTGGCGACTGTTACCATGACTTTACTGCCGCCAAACCTGATCATTCACTCGCTCAATAAACCTGACACGGTTGAAATAGATATACGTGTCAGAGATGAAAACGGTACCGGGATAGACAGTGTTGAAGTCGAATTAGCCAG
>CAZFSN010000088.1:9119-12898 GCA_964521815.1 uncultured Ignavibacteria bacterium
CCCCAGGTCACGCAGTCGGGCGGCTATACCAGCGCCTTATATATAACCGATCCCGGTATTGGACAGGATATGCAGGTAACCCTGACTGCCAGCACTGGTTTCGCCATTGATACTGATATTTTAAATATCATAGTTTCTCTCCAGGGCGAAATTGAATCGATGAATATTTCTTTGGGGACACATACCCTGGTTGCCAATGGTGAGGACAATACGAAAATTTTTGTATCGGTGCTGGATACCACCGGCGGTCCCATCGTTGATGGAACGGCAATTTTTATGGAAAACGGGGGTGCCGGCTACTCCGGTAGTCTCGATTCTACTTATGTCCACACCGCGAACGGAATCGCGGTATTTACCTTGACCGCTCCGCCTTTTATTGATACATCCTCGATAATTGATGTTGACAATCTAACAGCCTGGGGTGAGAGCGTATCGGGGAACGTCGTCTATGCTTATTCCTCAATCACATATATTCCGGATGTTCCCAATATGCTGGAAATAGTCACAATACCGTCCCAGATGGTAGCTGGATCCGGGGTGTATCAGGTAATCGATGTTCGGGTGACGGATGCCCATGGCAGTTTTGTCAGAGACGGTACACAGGTAAGGTTCTCTAATCAATTAATTACCTCAGATATTACTTCCTTAACCACGACAATGAACGGATACGCGGCCGGGATATATACTGTCGGCACCGAGGCCGGGCTGGATATTATAAAAGCCTTTATAACATTCCCCGGGTCGACGGATACTTTATGGTCAAACGCTGTTCCTTTGTCAATCGCATCATCCGTACCGACGAATATTACGATTACTACGGATGACTCGGATATTCCGGTTGGCGGAAACCCAACCATGATATATGCCACGATGCAAGATGAAAACGGCAACGCGTTAAGCGACGGATATGGAATTATCTTTCGCATCACAGCCGGCCCCGATTATCCGAATATTTCGCCTTACGCGCCTTCATTTAATTATGTTGCCACCTATGACTCGGCATGTTTTGAGGCAAGTGAATTCACTAACGTGAATGGAGTCGCGTCTATTACAATGTTCTCGGGCACGAGAGCCGGGACTGTTCGGATAAAGGTTATATCTGTCGATAATTACAGTATTTTTAAAGAAAAACCGCTAATTACTATTCAGTCGGGGCCGCCGGCAATAATCAGTATTTTGCCCTCTAATGTCGCCGGTGTTGATGGCCAGGCTATAGCTACCGGTATTTCAGCCGCTGTCTGGGACCAGTACACCAATCCGGTCGAGCCGCTTACGGCAGTACATTTCGAGGTGCTTCCTGATACGATTGCCTATATCGGCGGCGCTGCCCTAACCGGCGGATGGATAGACACGACCACCGGCGAAGTTGTCGGTACTATCGGATTGGCTTCAACCATAATGCGCTATTCTTGCCTGAATACATTTGACACGGTAAGGGTAATTGCCCAGTCAGGCGATATGGAGGATACTTCTGAGGCGGTCGTTCTGGCAATATATGATGGTGCAATTTCAGTCGAAGTTCAACCGGGCGTGATTTATCTCAATGCCACAGGCCATGATACAGTTGATTATGCCGATGTCGAAGCCCAGCTTCTGGATGGACTTGGCTGTCCGATTCATAATGGCGTAATTAATTTCACCGTGGAAAATTGCGGACAAATCAGCGGACCATATTCCGATACCACCGACGCGCAGGGCTACGCCTATACAATATTTAGAATAACTTATAGACAGTTGCTGCCGGATGCCGATACCGGTGTCCCGCATTGCACGGCGAAAATTAAAGCGAGATTGAGAGGATATCCCGATATCGTCGGTGAAGCTGATTGCTTCTGCAACGCCAACAATTAGGAATGACCGTAGAGGAGTGAATTGGAAAGAATATGCAATTATTAGGCGAGATTCTCATCAAAGAGAATATCATTTCGGAAAAAGATGTTAAAGCGGCGTTAAGGAAGCAAATCGATTACGGGGGCAAGAGACTTGGCGAGGTATTGATCGCCGAAGGATATATTACCGATGAAAACCTGGCCAGGGCTTTATCCGAACAATTGCAGATAGAATTGGTCGGGCCGGAAGACCTGATCAAAATCGATAAAGAAGCTCTGGAATACATCCCCGAATTCTTTGCCCGGGAATACCATTGCATACCTCGAAAAATCGAAGACGGGGCGATAGAGGTAATCATGGTCGACCCCGAAGATATCGTCGTAATCGATAATATTCAAAAAATCACATCGCTGAAAGTTATCACTTATATTGGCGCGCAAAGCATAATCGATGAGGCGATTGAGCGGCACTATAAAGAATTGCGCACCACCGGCGAAGTGACCCAGGCGTTATCCGGGATGGATTTCGTAGTCACCGGCGAAAACGGCGAATTGGATGATATCGATGTTAATGATTTGAAGAAAGAACTCGATGACGCGCCGATAGTCAAGCTGGTCAATCTAATAATTTCCGAAGCGATTAAAAACCGGGCTACCGATATTCACGTGGAACCGCTGTTCGATTCGCTTTTGATCAGATATCGTATAGACGGCGCCCTGCAGGATATCATGACGGCGCCCAAGAAATCGGCTATGGGCGTGATTTCCAGATTAAAGATCATGGCCAGCCTCAATATCGCGGAAAGACGTCTGCCTCAGGATGGCCGTATCACTATCAAGATGCCCGATAAGGAAGTCGATATCAGAATGTCGGTAATTCCGACTGTGAGAGGCGAAAAAGTCGTACTTCGTCTTCTCGATAAAAAAGGTTTCGCTTTTACTCTGCCGTCGCTGGGTTTTGAACCGGAGATGCTCGATATATTCCGCAGATGGATTACCAAGCCCTATGGTATGATAATAGTTTCCGGTCCTACGGGCAGCGGCAAATCGACTACGCTTCATGCCGCCCTGAAAGAAGTGCAGTGTGAAGAGGATAATATCGTAACGGTCGAAGATCCGGTTGAATATCAGCTTGACAGAATCAACCAGGTCGCTACCAATGATAAGATAGGACTGACTTTCGGTTCATCATTGCGCGTTATACTCAGGCAGGACCCCGATAAAATTCTTATCGGTGAAATCCGCGATCAGGAAACCGCCGATGCCGCTATTAAATTTTCTTTAACCGGCCATCTGGTATTCACGACTCTTCACGCGAACGACGCCTCATCCACGGTTACGCGGCTTCTGGATATCGGCGTACCCCGCTATTTGGCTGGGTCTACCTTGAACCTGATTATGGCGCAGCGCTTGTTAAGAACCTTGTGTTCGGCCTGCAAGGAGGAATACGAACCCGCCGATGAAGAACTAGCCATTATTGGTCTTGATCGGTCGAGGATTGCCGGCAAAAAACTATATCGGCCAAAAGGATGCGTCAGATGCCGAAAAACGGGCTATTTCGGCAGAACGGGCCTGTTTGAGCTTTTAGAGGTAAAATTACCGATCAGGAAGCTCATTTATGAAAATAAAGATCAGGATGATATCAGGTTCGCCGCCAAAGAAGCCGGTATGGTGACCCTCCGTGAAGCCGGTATTCATAAGGTACTGGCCGGCTTGACTTCAATTGCGGAAGTAGCCAGAACCACTGTCGAAGATGATTGATAGTTTAATTTCTAAAATTTGGGTACTAAATGGCAAACTTTAAGTACGTTGTAAAAGACGCAAAAGGGAACAAGCATGAGGGAGTGATAACCGCGTCTTCCCTTGACGGCGCCGCCAATAAGCTTCGCGAAGACGGTAGTACGGTAATTTCGCTGGTTGACGCAAAACAGGTCCATGACCGAACCAAGA
>CAZFSN010000089.1:0-12869 GCA_964521815.1 uncultured Ignavibacteria bacterium
AATGGCCGATATATTTCCATCTCGCCGCTTTCGATAAAAATCGGGCAGGCGGCGGAACAGGTATTGCATTTAACGCAATTATCTAGCGAAAGCATTAACGGCTTGAGAAAAGTCCAGTTGTTTTCCTTACTGAGAAGGTTTTTCAAACCCTCAAGGAATTGGGCGATAAGCTTTTCTTTCTCTTCATCGGTTTCCGGTATCGGTACCGCCGGATTGAGAATGCCATCCAGGGAAACATCCAGCCGCGCCCGTTTCTCATCGGGAATCTGGGGAATATCGGGTTCTACCCAGTCCTCGTAAGGATACGGCAGTTTGGGAAGACGATGCTTGTCGATTTCGACCAGCTGCTTGCCTTTTATGCTTATATCTTTCACTTTTATTGTCTTATTCATTTTTCGTCTCCTTTACCACCTCAACCCAAGATTTACCGGTGGAAATATGCGAGGCTTGCCAGCCGACTTTTTGCTGAAGCAGTTCCGCTATGCGCTTCTCAATCGCGCTACCTTTGGCGTTTGGCTTATCATTCCAGCGCACCGAATGGTACAGGAAGTACTTGGCCACGAAATGAGACATCCTGGTTAGCGGGATATACATTATCAGAAGCGAGACCAGCACTATTTCAATAGCCATCAAAGTCGTTATAGCCGGGACGGCGGAAAATGTGACTAATGAACCGACATATGCTCTTAAGCCGACAAAGGCTTGATCCGCCGAGAGCTGGGCAATTAAGGTAATCGCAACTACGATATCGAATACGATTAAATTAAAATATTCTGCCGGCGAATTATAGGCTTTCTGACCGGGACTGGTAGCGCGCCAGATAAATAATCCAAAAGCGCCCAATCCGGCTAACGCCAGCCCGGCATAACCGGATATAATAGTCAAGTAATGTATAATAGCGCCAAGCCAGTTGGTTGAGGCCGAAATTTCCAGGCCTATTTTTTCAAGTATCGCGCCGCCCAAAAGAAGTGTCAGCCAGCCGATACACAGGTATAAGCCGAGATGAAACGGGAAAGATGATGTCCAGACCCGTTTATTGTGATGATATACACCCTTAAGGAAAAATATCTCCGCCATCATTTCTTTCAACTCTCTGATCATATCGGAATGACGCGGCTTGGACCACCAGTCGAGTTCCTCGAGATATGAACCGCCATATTCAGCCCGGCCTTTCTCATGCGGCACGGGATAGAGTTCCCATCTAAAATGTTCCGGTGCCCTAACGTACCTCATAGCCTTGATAATCATCGCCAAAATCGCGATAATCACCGAGGCATAGGTCATCAACTGGATCACCATCATTGTTTAATCTCCTTCTTTATTATCAGAACTTACCGGACAGCCCGGCAAGTTCTCATTATTGTTATCCGCTAAAATAATATCCGGATTTAAAAGCCCAATTTCGGGATGATTACCTCGCAATTCGGCCAACCAGCCTTTGTTGATCAAATCAGCCAAGCTATGGTCATTCAACACATTAGTCACGCTATGGCTGATCAACACCCAAAGCGCCCGGGCCTCGCAAAAACTGCTGTTTAAGCATATTTCAGGATGATCAACGCAATCGGTAGCCGCCAATGGGCCGCTGACAGCCTGGATAATTTCGCCGATTTTAATTTCGGCAGCTGGCCTGGCCAGTTGATAGCCGCCTTTCTTACCCGATACGCCGATAAGTAAGTCATGATTTTTCAATGAGATAGCCAACTGAGCCAGATAATTTTCCGATAAGCCGGTTATTTTGGCTATGCGTCCCAGATGGACCAGCCGTTCTTTTTTTAGAAGCCTGGCTAATTCCACCATCATCCGAAGTCCATATCTTGCACGAGTCGAGAATTTCATGCTTTCTTAACCTAAGTGTCACCCTTTCTTACTTAAACCATAGTAAATTGATATGTTTTATAAGTCAAGAGCATTTTTGTTCAAATTTTCCGATAATTTTATTTACCCCAATATAATGGATCAGACTAATTGTGTACAATTTCAAATGTCAATTAACTTTTTAAACAACAATAAGTTGTGAATAATATCACTAATTGCCTGTGACCATCTTTATCTATAAATTAATCTGGAACTCAAAGCTGTAATTTGATGTTACTATGCGAACAAAAGATGTTTTCATATAAAGCTTGATTAAAATTTTAAAAAGGAGTTCAAAATGTACAAAACCTCAATCATTGTTTTAGCGGTAGTTTTATCGCTGGCGCTTGGTGTTCAGGCCCAAACCTGGAATTTTGACAAGGCGCATTCCACTATCGGATTCAGCGCTAAGCACATGTTGATATCAAATGTCGCCGGCAAGTTCGAGGATTACGATGGCCAGGTCACATTCGATGGCAAAAACCTCGAGGCCGGTACGGTCAATCTGACAATCAATGTCCAATCGATTAACACCGATAACGGTGCGCGCGATAAACATCTTCGGTCGAGCGATTTTTTCGACATGGAAAAATATCCGACGATCACCTTTAAGTCGACCAAAGTTGTCAAGGGCGAGGGCAACAATTTCAAGCTGACAGGCGACTTAACTATGAAAGGTGTCACCAAATCGGTAACCCTGGATTGCGTTTTAAATGGCATTATCACCGATCCCATGGGCGCTAGCCGGGCCGGTTTCAGCGGAACAGGCATGATCAAACGTCACGATTTTAATATCGCCTGGGACAACAAACTTCAGGATGGCAGTTACATAGTCGGTGAGGATATTGCTATCAATCTTCAGATTGAATTGACGAAAGTCGTAAGCAAATAATATAAACATAGTATCTTATAAGTAGTTATAGCACCGTCAGGAATTCTGAGGTTGTGCTAAAAGTAATAAAATATTACTAAATAACTCGGCTCGCGAAGAAGACGGATTGCTTCGCCCCGCAAATCGCGGGGCTCGCAATGACTTCAAAAGGCTATCATTGCGAGGAGCGAAGCGACGCAGCAATCTGTCTTTCTTTTGGCACAGCCTCTCCTTTCTTGACGGAAGAGGGATACTGGCAGGAAGGGATAAATAAAGGCATTCATCCGCCTACCCGTGCGCTAATAGCCGGCGGTATTTAGCGAAAGATCATGCGCCGCAATAAAGTGGGAACATCGTTACCCGGTATAAGACCTAATTGACCAGTTTTTACTTGCTCGGCAAAAAAATATTAGTATCTTTACGAACTATCTTTGGCCCTAAAAGTATAATTCTAATTTGGGTCATTAGGAATTTGGTTTTGCGTGAAATCGTTTAACTAATAGAAAAGGAGTTGCGAATGGTTGAAGCTAAAAGCCTTTGCATGAATTACGGTACGACACGGGCTTTGGTCGATGCATCATTTGTGGCCACTAACAACCAGGTGATGGGCCTTCTGGGCCCCAACGGCGCCGGTAAAACTACCTGCATGAAAATCATTACGACTCAGATGGTGCCGACATCCGGTACGGCTGAAGTGGATGGCTATGATGTGCTGACCAACCTTATCGAAGTACGAAGAAACGTGGGATACCTTCCCGAAACCGCCCCGCTTTATAACGATATGGAGGTAGCGGAATACCTGGAATTCGTGGGCAATGGACGGGGACTTTCCAACAATCATTTAAAATCCCGGGTTGACTGGGTGGTGGACTCATGTAAGATAAAAGAGGTTTACCGCCGGCCGATCGGCGAATTATCTCGCGGCTATCGGCAGCGTGTCGGACTGGCCCAGGCGCTTATCCATGACCCCAAAGTGCTGATTTTAGATGAACCGACATCCGGCCTGGACCCGCTTCAGATTGTAAGTATCCGCAAGCTTATCAAGGATTTATCCGCTACTAAAACAATAATTTTCTCAACCCATATTTTGCAGGAGGTCGAGGCGATCTCCGACAAGATAGTCATTATTAATGAGGGTAGAATTATCGCCGACGGCACGCCAGATGAACTGAGGTTTTCCGCCGGCGAAGCCACCAGTTTCACGGTGGAGTTAAAAGCCGCCAGGGATACTATCCAGAACTCATTCAGCGATTATGGCTCGAGCCTGGAATTAAGATTCGTAAGCGGTAACGATAATTTCAATAAATTCGTCATAAGCGGTACCGATTTTGCTAAAACCCAGATGATGATTTCAGAAAAACTTAAAAGCGAAGGCTGGCAGGTAAAACAATTCTCACCGGTATTGCCCAGTCTCGAGAAAGCTTTTATCCGGTTGACGAAAGAAAGGCGGGCCCATGAATAATATTAAGACGATTTTCTATCGCGAATTTGCCGCTTATTTCAACGCGCCGATAGCCTATATATTTATCATCGTGTTTCTAGCGGTCAACAGCGGCCTGTTCATGACCTCATTTTTCCTGGCCGGCTCCGCCGACATGCGCGGCTTTTTCGCCCTGTTGCCGATAACACTGATAATCTTTATTCCGGCTATAACGATGCGCTTGTGGTCGGAGGATACCAGGGGCGGCACGATCGCGCTTTTACAGTCATTTCCAATCACTCCCGGCCAACTTGTACTGGGGAAATTTCTGGCCAGCTTTCTTTTCTATCTTATCACTCTGGCGGGTACACTTGTCATACCGATCATGATCATGTTTCTGGGCAATCCCGACATGGGTCCGATTATCGGCGGTTATTTCGGAGCGGCTCTGCTGGGAGCTTTTTATCTGTCCATGGGACTTTTCGTATCGAGCCTGTTTAAAGACCAGATTATCGCTTTCATTCTTTGCATGGTCGGCTGTTTTATATTCTATATGCTGGGCACCGATTATATTTCGATAGTCCTCGATAGCTGGGTCAATGGTCTTGGTTCCGGTTTGATGGCGACTGTAGGGACGGCCAATCATTTCTCATCGATAGAACGCGGCGTTCTCGATATTCGTGATCTGGTGTATTTCATTTCTTATGCGGTGTTGTTTCTCTGGCTGAACTCGGTTGTCGTCGAACAGGTTATGCGGCGTCTGGCCGATAAGCGTTTCGTGATCAACGCTGTAGTCGGCCTGGCTGTGATCATAATGATTAACCTGGTAATCGGCGGCATAAATTTCGGGCGTTTCGATTTAACGGATGGCCATATTTACACCGTCAGCCCGGCCTCAAAAAATATTCTGCGTAAGCTCAAAGACGCGCCGATAACGATTCGCTATTATGTTTCGCCGAAGGAGAAAATGCCGGCGGCCATGAAGAATATCGAACGAGACGTCACCGATATGTTGCGTGAGTTCGAAATGGTTTCCGACAAGCTCAAATTCGAAGTAATTGATCCTACCAGTGATGTCGATATGGCATCGGCTTTGGAAGAAAAAGGTATCACGCCTTTTGACGCCAGGTCTATCGAGAAAGATTCGTTCGGCATAAAGCGGATTTACTCGGCTCTGGCGGTTTCATATCTGGATAAGCCGGAGGAGGTTATTCCTCAGGTCGTGCCCCAGAACATGTCGACACTTGAATATGAATTGCTCTCCCGAATATTCCGCATGACGATGGATAAAAAACCCAATGTAGTACTTTTCGCGCCATACGATGTTTCCCGTCAAGACCCGAGGATGCAGCAGTATTTAAGGAGTATGGGAAAGGATGTACCGGAAAAGGAAGATCGCTATAAGCAAATTTCAAGTATCCTTAACGGCGAAAATTATAATGTCATCAGGACCGAACTGACGGAATCGGATCCCATGCCGGCCGATTACGATTTGCTGATTGTCTTATCTCCCGATAACTTGTCTGACCGTCAGCGCTACGAGATAAACAAGGCGCTGGTGTCCGGTAAAGACGTTATCATGGCGGTACAAGATTACAGATATGATTATTCACCGCAACGCGGCGGCGGCCTTCGGGTAACTCCAAATCCCACCAAGCCGGCTGTCAACGAACTTCTCACTCATTACGGCCTGTCTATCAATGATAACATATTAATGGACAACAATCAGGAGATGTTGTCGGTACCGACTCAACGAACAATCGGCGGCCTGTTTAACGCGACTGTCGACACGCCGGTTAAACTGCCGGTGCAGATTAAAATCACCGACCAAAACATGAATTCCGATATTTCTATTACTAACCGTGTCGGTAGTTTGTTGTATCTCTGGGGCAGCGCCCTTAGCGCCGATGACGCAAAAATGGCGGAACTGGGCCTGGAGCATAAAGTGCTGTTCAAATCATCCCCGACAACCTGGACAATTCCGTTTGGCGGAACGCCATTGACGCCCGCCGATATTACGCCGCAAGGGCATGACATTATTGGCCCGCAACCGCTTGGCCTGGAAGTGACCGGCCAATTTCCGAACGCCTACGCGAACATGCCTCCGCCGGCCTGGCCCGCGTCAGGAGATACAGCTAAGACGGCGACGCCGACCGAAGTCGAAAATATCACTGAAGCGCCCGGCAAGCTTATTCTTTATGGCTGCAGCGAAATGTTTTCCGACCAGATAATCGGCGCGGCTGGCAATTCGCTTTTGATGCTCAATTCGGTGGACGCGCTGGTGCTTGGCGATGATTTAATCAACGTAAGAACCAAGTTGATGACTCAAAGGTATATCAGCGAAACTTCAGCGGCGGCCAAGATGTTCTGGCGATTTTTCGTGATTATTCTCATCCCGGCCATTTTAATAGCTATTGGCGTAATCCGCTACATGATGCGTCGGAAGAGACGGGAAATATACCAGCGTCTGGTCGAACAGGCAGGATGAGGTGAGACATGAGAAGTAGAAACTTAATCACATTAGTCATAGTGTTAGGCGTTCTGATCATTATTTATCTGGTGCAAATTTTCGGCACCGGTAAAAAAAGTGTCAGCGAAAGTCTGACCGATTTATTCCCCGATTTCAATGCTTCCAGTGTCAGTTATATCAAAGTTTTCAAACAGGCTTATCCCGATTCGGGCCTGTCATTTGCTAAACAGGACGGCAAGTGGCTGGTCAGCTCGTATTTTGACGCTCCGGCCAAAGTAAGCGACATCGAAACGCTTCTTGATGATGTCAAAAAGCTTCAAGGAGAAGTCCGTTCGACTAAACCCGATTTATTTCCCGATTATGATATTGCTGATGACGTTGCTTTACGTATGGAATTCATGGGACCGGATTCAACTGATATGGCCTACCTGCTGATAGGTAAAGGCGTACCGCAGGCATCCAAGGCCAGTTTCGCCCGCAAAAACGGCTCCGATACGGTTTACATGGCGAACGCGAATTTCCTGTCGCGGTTCGCTGTCTGGAACGCCGAACCATCCAAGAAAATGCCCGGCAAGAGATGGGCCGAACTGAAAATGATCGATATTGATAAGGATAAAGTCGGATCGTTTGAGATCAAGGCTAAAAAGCAAGACTACTCGTTTGATAAAAAAGAAGAAATTTCCCAGGATACTCTTGAAGCCACCAAGTTCGTCTGGCAACAGGTTAAGCCCCCAAGCGGCGATAAACTCAAGGAAGACCAGATCACCGGCATTCTCGGCCGCCTGACTAACCTCAGAGCTAATGACATAGTGGGCGATGAAATCCTTCCTGAGTACCGGTTGAGCAAACCGGATTACATCGTAACGATTACTTCCGATAATGGCCTGGTAACCAGTATCGATTTTGGGGCGGAAGTCGACACGACCGGTAATATGCGTTACGCGATGGTTGAGGGTCGGCCCTATATCTATACAATAGCCAAGTACAATTTCGAATCAATCTTCGTTAACCCATTTAAAAAAGATTGACAAAGATCGCGGGGCCGGATCAAATGATCCGGCCTCACTTAATTAATGGCAAGTGAGGCGATACAGGATTTGTCGGACGAACGCCACCCTGCAAATATTGACACAAGAAATTTCCGATCAGTTCTTACCCTCATATAAAAAATTGACTTTGACTGCAATTAGGTTTAATTTACCTATCTGTGATGGAGAAACAGCTTACATTCAGGCAAAAAGTGATGCTTTTTATCGCCGGTTGGTCGGGGCTTTTATTATTGAATGTTCTGGGTTTTACCTGGCGAGTGAAAGTCATTGATCCGCATGAAGTATCTCCTTTAAGGAAAAAAACCGCCAAACGCATATATTGTTTTTGGCACAACCGTCTTCTGGGCCTGGCTTACACCCAGCGTTTTAAAAATGTCGGCATTCTTATTTCCTCGCATTTCGATGGCGAGATTATCGCCCGTATCGTCAGCCGCCTGGGTTATCATCCCCTGCGCGGTTCATCGACGCGCGGCGGTTCGGCCGGGCTGCTATCGATGTTGAAAAACGAGGAAGTCTGGCATCTGGCGATAACTGTCGATGGCCCCCGCGGGCCCAAAGGCGTGGTTAAGCCGGGCGTGATTTATTTGGCCGCCAAGTCAAACCTTCATATTGTGCCGGTTTCGTGTGATACGTCCCGAAAGTGGGTGCTGCCGTCTTGGGATAATTTTGAGATACCAAAACCATTTGCCAAAATAATAGTCAGCTGGGGTAAGCCGTTTTTCGCCGATGATATTGACGAACATTCGCAGATTAAAAATCAGACCGATAACCTGGCCAGGTTATTAAACGAGTTAGCCAAGTGTCAATAGCTTACCAAATAGTATTATTGTCGATACTTATAATCGGTGGGCCCTATCTTCTTATCCGCGCCATAATAGGCGGACACGGTCTTAAAGAACGATTAGGCTTTTGGAAATTTATCGCCGATGACAGAAAAACGGTCTGGTTTCACGCCGCGTCGATGGGCGAACTGAAAGTTATTAACAGCATCCTGCCTCAACTCCTAATCAAAAATCCCGATTTGCGAATAGCTATTTCAACTATCACCAAAACCGGCAAGACCGAAGCGGTGAAACTATTTCATCCGATTGAGGTTTTCTATCTGCCCCTTGATCTGCAATGCTGTGTCAACCGAGTAATCAGAAAAGTCAAACCATCCTTGCTGATTTTAGTCGAAACGGAAATCTGGCCGATTTTAATCAGGCAGACAGCTTTGGCAAACGCGAAAATAGTCATAGTGAATGCTCGTTTATCGCGTAAATCATTTAGGTTTTACAGGCTGTTTAAATCATTTATATCTTCAGTGCTCGATAAAATCGAGTTTATCATGACTCAAACAGAAAAAGATTCGACCCGGTTTATTCATCTGGGCGCCGGCCCCCAAAAGGTCGAAATATACGGTAATACGAAATTCGATCAGGTACTTATTGAAAACGCCAAACCGCCGGCTCAAGAACTCGTGAATTTTTTAAATCATGATGATAAATTCGTTTTCATTGCCGGTTCAGTCCGGCCCGGCGAATATGAAGCGGTGCTAACGGCTGTCAAGGCAGCTTTGATGGAAAACATCAAACTAAAAGCCGTAATCGCCCCCAGGCATATGAAAGATATATTCCAGCTGGAAACAACTCTTAAAACATTCGGCCTGTCTTATGTCAAGCGTTCGGATTTGCCCGGCAAGAAATCGAATGAATCCGTGTTAATCATTGATACGATGGGCGAGTTAAGGGGTTTGTACAGCTACGCCAATCTGGCGTTTGTCGGCGGATCGCTGGTAAAAATCGGCGGGCATGATCCGCTCGAACCGGCCTCGGCGGGCTGTATGGTTTGTTTCGGGCCCTACATGGAGAACACTCGCTTGTTCGCTGATATTCTGGTCGAGGCAGGCGGGGCCGCTTATATAAACGACAGCGATGAATTATCAGGCTTGATTATTAAACTGGCCAAAGAACCGGATATGGCCGGACAGCTTGGTGAGATCGCCCGTCAAACAGTATCGGCGCACGCGGGAGCCTCGGCCAAAACCGCCCGAAAACTGGCGGAATTCGTTTAGATGTTAAGCCTTAAACGGTTAATTCTATGGAAACTTTCGCTTATTTATCGGGTTTGTATATCCCTATGGGATTGTTACTGGCGCCGGGCAAAAAAAGTGAGATTACCGGGCAAGGTGATATCAATAGGCAATATCACAGCCGGCGGTACCGGCAAGACGCCGCTGGCGATATATATCGGTAATATGGCCGCTAAGTCCGGTCATCGAACCGCCGTTGTCGCCAGAGGCTATAAGCGGCCAACCAAAGGGCTGGCCGAGGTTAGCGATAAATCAACCTGGCTTGAGGTTGGAGACGAACCATTGGAAATATTCAGACGAACCGAAAATGTTCGGGTTTATGTGGATGAATCAAAGACCGTGGCGGCTCAAAAAGCGGCTGATGACGGCGCGGATGTTATCATAATCGATGACGGCTTTCAGCATCGCCGGCTAGACCGTGATATAAATATTGTTTGTCTGGATTGGAATGAACCATTCGGGCCGGGAGGTTTATTGCCGCTGGGGCTGCTTCGTGAACCGATCAAGGCATTAGAGCGCGCCGACATTATTATTTATACGAATTATGATAAAAATATCCCTCAAAATCAGAACTTCCCGGAATTCGTTCAGAGCATCAAGTGTTATTACTCTTCTTCATTAATTTCCTGTCTATGCAATATTAAAACTGGTGTAGCTATGGACATGGCGGATTTCCGCAATAAAGCCATTATCTCGTTTTGCGGGCTGGGCAATCCGGAGAAATTTAAACAATCACTTAAGCGGGTGGGTATTTCAACGGAGAGATTTGTCGCTTTTAAAGATCACTATAGATATACGCATAAAGATATAGTTAATATAATTCAAGAGGCAACCGCCTTAAAATCAGACTGTCTGATAACTACATTCAAAGACGTGGTTAAGATTCGGGATTTGGATTTTAATGGATTTGATGTATATTGGGCGGAGATAGAAATTAATATCACTGATGAGTATGGCAATGATCGCCGGGAAGACTTGAGAAGGTATCTGGGGCTATGAGCAAAGAGTATGATATTTTAATTATCGGTTCAGGTATCGCCGGGCTGATGTACGCCTTAAAAGTCGCCGACCTGGGCCGGGTGGCGATAATCACCAAGAAAAACCGCATGGATACATCGACTAATTACGCCCAGGGTGGAATAGCCTCGGTGTTTTCCGCAAATGACAGTTTCGAGAACCATATACAGGATACGCTTCAGGTAGGTTGCGGGTTATCCAATCCGGTAGTGGTTAAAAAAATAGTTGAATCGGGGCCGGAATATATCAAAGAACTGGCCCGATTAGGCGTTGACTTCACGCAACGCCGTGGGATATTCGAACTCGGCCGTGAGGGCGGTCATTCCCATAAGCGAGTCGTGCATTCGGCCGACCACACCGGCCGTAATATCGAAAGCGCCCTGCTGACCGCGCTGGCGGAAAGAAAGAATATCGACCTGTACGAAAATCACACCGCTATAGATTTGATCACGCAATATCATATCGGCAAAGAAATCCCCAAAAGCGGGCCGATCTGTTATGGCGTTTATGTATATGACAATCGTGAAAACAGGGTCGAGGTTTTTAATTCGAGGTTGACCATGCTGGCTACAGGCGGCGCGGGCTGGGTTTATTTGCACACAACCAACCCCGATATCGCTACCGGCGACGGCGTAGCGCTGGCTTATCGCGCCGGCGCGAAAATCGCTAATCTGGAATTCGTCCAGTTTCATCCGACCCGGCTTTATTCCAAAGAAGCGGAACCGTTTCTGATAACCGAAGCTGTCCGCGGCGAAGGCGGGCGATTGCTGTCCTCCGATGGCCGCCGTTTCATGGAAGGCCGTCACGAGATGAAAGAACTGGCGCCCCGTGATGTCGTTGCCCGGGCTATCGATATGATTCTGAAACAGACCGGGGATGAATGTGTCTATCTGGATATATCACATCGCGGCCGGAATTTTATCCGGAAACGATTCCCCACGATAATGAAAAAATGCCTGAGCATCGGTATCGATCCGGCCAAAGAACCGATTCCCGTGGTACCGGCGGCTCATTATTTCTGCGGCGGCGTGGTAAATAATCTAAACGCGAACACTACGATAAAATATCTGCTGGCCGCCGGCGAAGTTTCTTGCACCGGCATGCATGGCGCTAATCGCTTGGCCTCCAATTCGCTTCTGGAAGCGGTCGCCTATGCCGATTACGCGGCCCGATGGACCGCCGATAAGTATCCCGAGATCAAAAAACGTAAAATGCCCGCTCTGCCGGCGTGGGATGAATCCGGTGTATTCGATCACAAGGAGTGGGTCGTCGTATCGCACGATTTGCAGATTATACGCACGATGATGTGGGACTATGTCGGCATAGTTCGTTCCAATACCCGTCTAAAAAACGCCCTGGACAGGTGCAGCTTAATTCGCCGTCATATCAAGCAATTTTATAAGAAAAACCCTGTCAGAACCGAGGTGCTGTTACTTCGCAATATAGCCGATGTGGCCCTGTTGATTATTCGATCGGCGCTTGAACGCAAAGAATCGCGCGGCTTGCATTATAATTTGGATTACCCTGATATTGATGATAAAAATTTCAGGCATAATACAGTCATCCAAAAAGATTTCAAGAAAGATTGACGATGCCGGATAAGATTCTCATTCTTGATTTCGGTTCGCAGTACTCGCAGTTAATAACCCGTCGAATCAGGGAACATAATGTCTTTTCCGAACTCATCCGGTTCGATACGCCACCGCCATCGGCAGTAGATAAAGACCTGAAAGGTATCATCCTCTCCGGCGGGCCGTCATCGGTGCACGACCAAGGTGCGCCGCGGATCGATCCCGGCTGGCTAAATCTTGGCTTACCGGTACTGGGGATTTGCTATGGCTTACAGCATATCACCGATATTCTGGGCGGCACGGTAAGACGAGCGAACAACCGCGAATACGGCCCGGCCAAACTTAAAATCAAATCGAAATCCAACGCTAAAACAGGATCACCGCTACTGCGAGGTTTGCCGGCAGTTTCCAAAGTATGGATGAGCCATGGCGATTCCGTGATTAAGCTGGCCAAGGGATTCAAAACTATCGCCTCAACCGGGACCTTGAATCACGCGGCTATCGAAAATAAAGATAGAAGGCTTTACGCGGTGCAATTCCATC
>CAZFSN010000090.1:0-12331 GCA_964521815.1 uncultured Ignavibacteria bacterium
CGGGGATGACTATATTCCAATTATCAAATTCCCGATACTGAAAAATGTCCTCGTAACTCAAACCCGAATCGCCTAAACCATGAACGATTAGTATCGATTTGCGGCCGGGTATGATACCATTATGCCTGATATAGATGTGCTCATCGTTGAGCTTTAAGTATGTTTCTTGCATCATTTCAAATCTTAAATGCTAAGTCAGGTCGTACCCGTAAGGTTGTGATCTGACTTCGGTTTGCAGGCAGGTCACGCCTTGCTACGACCTGCCTGAACGCGAATTCAATAGGTCGTATATCAATACGCCCCTACGGCAAACTACGTCATTTGCAAGTCTGAAATAGCTTCGACTGCTGCTAATCGTTCTTCTGTATCTTTGCCCAGCTATCGCGCAAGCCGATTGTGCGATTAAATACCGGCGCGTTTGGTTTGGAATCTTTCGAATCAACGCAGAAATAGCCGTGACGGAGAAACTGAAAATACTCGCCCGGCTTGGCCTCGCTCAGACTCGGTTCCAGCTTGCATGATTCGAGAACTTCAAGCGTATACTGATTTAGACTTGCCCGAAAATCTTGGCCTTCTTCCACCACCTCCGGATCTTCTTTGGCGAACAGGTTTTCGAACAATCTTACCTGTGCGTCCAACGCCTGATCGGCCGATACCCAGTGCAGGGTGCCTTTCACCTTGCGGCCATCCTGCGAGGAGCCGCTTTTAGTGGCTGGATCGTAAGTGCAACGAAGTTCGACTATCTCGCCATCATCGTCTTTTATCACATCGGTGCAGGTGATAAAATAGGCGTGTTTGAGCCGTACTTCCCGGCCCGGCGCGAGGCGGAAAAACTTTTTCGGCGGGTCCTCCATAAAATCGCTTCGTTCAATATAGATTCCGCGCGTGAATGGAATCATCCGTGTGCCCGCGTTCGGGTCCTCGGGATTGTTGACCGCTTCCAACGCCTCAGTTTGACCTTCGGGGTAATTCTCGATAACCACTTTCAGCGGGTCGAGTACCGCCATCACCCGGCGGGCTCGAAGGTTTAAATCTTCGCGCACGTGATGTTCCAGAAGAGACAGGTCGACCGTGCTGTCCCGTTTGGCTACGCCCACCCGGTCGGCGAAGGCCCGAATCGATTCCGGCGAATAGCCGCGCCGCCGCATACCCGAAAGAGTTGGCATCCGGGGATCATCCCAGCCGCCCAAACTGGGTATATTAGGGCTGTCGTTGGCGGTGATTAAGCCTTCATTAACCAACCGAATCAGTTTGCGTTTGCTCATCACCGTGTAAGTCAAATTCAATCTGGAAAACTCGATTTGCTGGGGGTGATGCACGCCTAACTGATCGATGTACCAGTCATAGAGAGGTCGATGGTCCTCAAATTCCAGCGAACATAGCGAGTGAGTAATGCCTTCAATCGAGTCCGACAGGCAATGCGTGAAATCATACATCGGGTAAATGCACCACTTATCGCCCGTGCGATGGTGAGGCATGTTCATTATTCTATAGGTGACGGGATCGCGCATATTCAAATTGCCCGAGGCCATATCTATTTTGGCGCGTAAAGTATGTGATCCATCGGGGAATTCCCCGGCTTTCATTCGGGCGAACAAGTCAAGGTTCTCCTCAACCGACCGATCGCGATAAGGGCTGTTTTTACCGGGACGGGTAAGCGTACCTCGATATTCGCGGATTTCGTCGGCATTGAGATCGCAAACGTACGCCTTGCCGTCTTTGATCAGTTGTACGGCATATTCATATAACTTGTCAAAATAATCCGAAGCGTAGTACAGGCGGTCGCCCCAATCGAAACCCAGCCAGCGGATATCCTCTTTGATCGAATCGACGTATTCGACTTCCTCTTTGCTGGGATTGGTATCATCGAACCGCAAATTGCACAGCCCGTTATATTTTTCGGCCGTACCGAAATCGATACAGATCGCCTTGGCGTGCCCGATATGCAGACAGCCGTTAGGTTCCGGCGGAAACCGGGTATGAACCCGCCCCTCGTTTTTATTATTTTTCAAATCTTCATCGATAATATTCCAGATGAAGTTGGATGGTGTGGCTGATTCATTCGAAGCCATATATAGAGGCTCCCTTCTTATTTTTATTATTGCTCAAGTATTCTTATTATTCGGTGTTTTCAGTTTATTCCTTACCTGTAATCGGGCTTTTAAATCCATATAGAGCCCGGTTTTAAAGGCCGTAATTTAACATATTGAAGTATGATATGGCAAACAGATTAATTGCCAAAATCAAATATTGCGTATTATAATATTTATATTATATTTTATTGATAGTAATTCCTTTTATCCCGAAGGAGGTTTGAATGAACAAAATACTATTGTTTATCGTGTCATTTATCCTGGTTGCTTGCTTGCCGGCTTTTGCTTATCAAAGCCTGCAGCAGATATTTCTGGAGGCGGATGGCCAGGGTGAATATGACAAGTATATCGAGCTTGATCCCGATATCGAATATCTGGGCGATCTACGGATTGAACCGGGCTTTAATGTTTATCTGGATGGCAATGGAGCATATATTTACGCCCAGAGCGGTAGCATGCTTCAAATTGGCGTCAGAGGATCAAAACTCGATATTCAGAACTGCGTAATGATCGGCGGCTTATGCGGTATTTATGCCGTCAATGAAGGCTCAGGAACATTTAAAAACAATACTATCATTGGCTGTACTGATGCCGGTATTAAATCGCTCTATCCTAATAGTGTCGCTGGCTGTTACATTTACGATAACATAATAATCGACTGTATGGATGGCCTATACTGCGTCGAATTCGAACATCCGCAGTATATTGGCTACAACACAATCTATAACGTGTCCAGATATCGATACGCCGAATTTTGCCCCAGCTGAGGGGGCGATTCGGTTGAACCGTTTTACCCCGGTCTGGGGGATTTAGACGAAGACCCGTTGTTCGTTGATCCTTTAAACAACGACTATTCACTTCAAGAAAATTCGCCATGTATAAGTACCGGTCGTTATGGCGATGATAGAGGGGCGCTGCCGTATATTCAAACTGCAATAGATGACGATCCGAATCAGCCAAAGATTTTATCTCTATTAAGCTGTTATCCTAACCCGTTTAACGCGAGCGCAACTATAAGCTACTCGCTGCCCGAAGCAAGTACTGTGACCATTGAGATTTATGATATCCTTGGCAGCAGGGTTGTCACGCTATTTAACCGGGAACAAACGGCCGGTTATCATCGGCTGACTTGGAACGCGGCGAATATGTCATCCGGTACTTATTTCTATAAGATAAAGGCCGGTGATTATTCTGAAATTAAAAAGATGTCGTTGCTGAAATAAATAAGCTTGTTTAAAAATCATTGCTAATGATAATCTGCTTTGACTGTAGCGGGACGATATGCCGTGCCGCTACGGTTTTTACTTAAAACCGACCTGATTATAAAAAACGGATTCTATATTATTGTTAATTTTGAAACTTATATGAGATCTGCCGATGTCAACCAGTTCCGCCGGGTCGTAGCCCGTAGGGCGTGACCCGGCAGCATAAAAGGTTAAATCAGTGTCGGGTCACGGGCTTCGCCCTACGACCCGACACAACCTGGAATGTTACGGATGTTGGCGGATTCAAGTTGTTTTAAGGATTTTTGGCATTGACATTTATAGTTAATATGATAAATTTGAAATAGAGAGATAATTTTAAAAGGAGAAACGATGCGAAAAACCGCGATAACTTTTTTGGGGTTGTTTTTATTTACTTTCCCGGTATTTGCCGCTGAAAATGAAGTTTCCGATGAAGTAATGCAAATTCAGCGGATGATCAAAGAAAACGGACTTCACTGGACCGCTGGCCCTACTTCGATGACGGCTATTCCATTAGAGGAGAGGCAATTACGTCTTGGCTTGCAAATCCCCGATGAGGTTGTAGCCCGTTTCGCCGAATTGGATAATTCGACACCGCCGGTTTTGCTGGCGACTCAGGATTATTTCAATTGGAATGAGTTTGGCTGTGTCTCGGTAGTCGATGACCAGCGTAGTTGCGGGTCATGTTGGGATTTCGCCGCGACTCATGCCTTTGAATCGGCTTATATTGTGACCGAGGGCATTGTCCCGGATTTTTCGGAACAACAGGTTTTGGTTTGTAACTGGGGCGGTTCCGATTGCGGCGGCGGTTGGATGGAAGACGGTTATGATGTTTTCATGAATTATGGCGCCGTTGAGGAATCATGTATGCCGTATTACGCCAACGATAACTTTCCCTGCACGCAGGAACAATGCGATCCTGTCGCCTTTCTTCAGGGGTATGTGGATGTTCCCAATAACGTGAATTCGATTAAAAATGCCCTGATGTACGGACCGCTATCCACTACGTTTACGGTCTATGATGATTTTTATGGCTATCGCGGCGGCTGTTATGAACATGCCAATACTCAACCGCTTAATCATGCCGTGGTTATCATTGGTTGGGATGACGAAATGTGCGATGGTGAGGGCGCCTGGATTGTCAAAAACAGTTGGGGTACCAATTTCGGTATCGATGGTTTTTTCTATATGAAATATGGTTCGTCCGGTTTCGGCCAATATACTCAACGTCCCATTTATGGTAATACCGATTTGCCGGAATTCTCATTTGCACCGGAACAAATTGAGGTCGATCTCGATGCCGGAGAGCAAACCACTGTCAATCTTGATTTTACTAACTCAGGCAATGGCAAACTTCATTATAAACTAACAACTCTTCAGCCCGAGGGTCAGGATGAATTCGGTTATTGCTGGAATTCCAGCGATAGCCCGGATGGCCCGACTTACGATTGGGTGGATATCAGTAATATCGGTGCACCGATAGAGTTTCCTTACGATATCGATGACGGCAATTCCGGCTGGTTGAATCTTGGTTTTGATTTCGAATATTACGGCAACAGCTATAATCGAATAAAAGCTTGTACTAACGGCTGGGCTTCGTTTATGGATGGTTGGTTTGTCAACGCGGATAATCTCGGCATGCCGGATAGGACGTTACCCAACAGTTTGCTGGCAGTATTCTGGGATGATTTGAATTTTGAATATAGCGGTCAGGCGTTTTTCTATACCAATAATTCCGATAGCGCGGTGATTACCTGGCAGGATGTAGCCGACAGCCGCAACGAAGGAAGATATACTTTCCAGTTAGTGCTGGTCGCGCCCGATAAAGTCAAATACCAGTACAACCGGATGAGTCCCGACCGTCTGGATGAATGCACAATTGGCATGGAAAACAGAACCGCTACAATTGGTTTGCAAGTTGGCTGGAATGAACCTGTAGTTCATGATAACCAGGCTTTGTCATTCGACCTGGGCGATCCCAACGCGCTTGACTGGCTGACAGTCGCTTCCGAATCGGGGATCATTGAAGCCAACGGCGATCTTCAAATTCCCATCACTCTGAACGCGGCCGGTTTGGATGATGGGGCTTACAGCGCGGTCTTAAAGCTTCTGACCAATGACTATAGTTTACTGGTTAATGAAATTCCGATAACCATGAATGTCGGCCTTGTCGGAATCGAAAATGAAACTTCTTTGCCGCAAGCATTCGCCCTGCATCCGATTTATCCCAACCCGTTTAATGCTGAAGCCACAATCGCTTACAGCCTGGCTCAAACCGGCCCAACCTCGATAGAAGTTTATAACCTGATGGGGCAGAAGGTGGCGGATTTGTTTAGGGGCATTCAGACCGTCGGCGAACACAGTCTCAATTGGCAGGCCGGCCAATACGCCTCGGGAATTTACCTGGTAAAACTGACCAGCGGGCAACAGACTCGGACGACCAGGGTTACATTGCTGAAATAAGACTTTTATTAATGTGATCTTTTAAGCCGGGATTAAACTCCCGGTTTTTTTATTAGTGCTAATATTTCCATTCGATTCATTTTTGTGTGCCGGAATCAGGTTAACTCATTAAATACAATAGGATTACTTTGATTAGAAATTGAACCTTCATATATTATTATTAATTGACTGATTTTTAATCGATTTGACATATTTTCTATTTTGAAAATTCAAATTTTGTTATATAATAACAGAGTAAGCTTCTGTGGGAGAGAAACGTTTACATAGATGTTAGTTAATGGGCTTTAAAACTAAACGTTTTTTTGGAGGTAGTATTTTGAAGAAGTCGCTACTAAGTGTGATTCTGGCGGTTGTTTTCAGCGCCGGCCTGTTTGGCTTGGGATTTGCCGCCCAGACGGTTCAATTGGGTAGTACCCAAACCGATGTCGCGCTTTTAAGCCAAAACCAGAATGAACTGACCATGCAAATCGATATCGGGGCTTTAAACCTCGTTCCCGTATTGACCAATGAAGGTTCGTTTGTGATGCTGACCGTGGACGGTTTCGCCCGTTCACATAATATTGGCGAACCGAATTTGCCGATGGTAAACCGTGTTCTCTCTATTCCTTACAATTGTCAACTCAGGGCCGAGGTAATCGATTATAATGTCGAGGAAATCTCGCTGGCGGATTATAATATGACCGATCCGGTGATGCCGGCCCAGCCGTCGCTGTCGAAATCGGCCGATCCGGATCTCGTGCCGTTTGAATATAATCGCGGCGCCTATGAACAATCCGGCTATTATTCGTTGCCGATTGTCGACACGAAAGTACTCGGCATGATGCGCGCTCACCGTCTGGGTGTGGTATCTGTCGCGCCGGTCGAGTACGATCCAATCGAGAATAAAATCAAAGTTTATACCAACCTCACAATCAGGGTAAGTTTCGATAATGCCGACTGGTCGACAACCGAACAGATGCAGAGGAGATATTATTCGCCGTATTTCGAAGCTGTCTACAATCGTTTATTTAACTACAACGATGATTATCCGGTAATCCTGGATGATCTGGTAACTTATCCGGTGAAGTACGCGATAGTTTCCGACCGGATGTTCGAAGACCAGTTGCAGCCGTTTATCGAGTGGAAAACCAAAAAAGGTTTCACGGTCATAACCGCTTACACCGATGAAATCGGTTATACCGGAAATCAAATCAGAACCTATATCGAAAACCTATACAACACCGAAGTGCCGGCTCCATCGTTTGTCCTGTTCGTCGGCGATGATCAGCAAATCCCGGCGTTCGATTTAGGCGAACATATTTCCGATTTGCCTTTCTGCGAATTTACCAACGATGATATTCCGGAAATTTACTACGGTCGATTCTCGGCGCAAAACCCGACATTGTTACAGCCGCAGATCGATAAGACATTAGAATATGAAATGTACACCATGCCTGATCCCAGCTATCTTGGCGAGGTATCCCTGGTTGCAGGCGTTGATGCCAGTTACGCACCAACCTACGGTAATGGTCAGATAAATTATGGCACCGATAATTATTTCAATGCCGCGCATGGAATCGACGCAAATATCTGGCTGTATCCGGCCTCGGATGATCCCGGCGCCGGCCCGGCTATCAGGCAAACAATCAACGCTGGAATAGGATTAGTTAATTATTCAGCGCATTGCAGTCACGATGGCTGGGGAGATCCATCGTTTACATCAAGTGATATCAGAGCCCTGACGAATGATCATAAATATTTGCTTAGCATTGGCAATTGCTGTTTATCCAATACATTTGGCTCCGATGAAAACACGCCGTGTTTCGGCGAAGTCTGGCTTCAGGAACCCAATAAAGGCGGTTTTGGCCATATCGGCGGCACGAATTCTACCTATTGGGATGAAGATTACTGGTGGGGCGTCGGCGCCGGCCCGGTTTCAGCCCATCCGACTTACGAACAAACCGGATTAGGCGCTTATGATGGGTTATTTCATGATCATGGCGAGCCTGTTACCGACCATTATATCACCAGCGACGCTCTGATTTTCTGCGGCAATCTGGCGGTCATAGAAGGCGACAGTCCCCGGATTCAATATTATTGGGAAATCTACCATCTCATGGGCGATCCATCGGTGATAAGCTATATGGGCGTACCTATCGCCAATAATATCGTTCACGACCCGACTATTCTTTTAAGCGCGCCAACATTTACCGTTCAAGCCGCACCCGGCTCTTATGTCGGTATTTCAATGAATGGTGTTATTCATGGGCAGGGTTTCGTTGATGAAAGCGGAATGGTTAATATTCCAATTTCTCCATTCCCTCAACCCGGTACAGCCGATATCGTTATTACCGCCCAGAACAAGATTCCATCTATTGAAACTATAACGGTAATTACGCCGGAAGGTCCCTATGTGATATTCGACGAGTATGAAGTTAACGACCAGGCAGGTAATAACGATGGTCTGGTTGATTTCGGCGAAAGCATCCTTCTGGATATGCAGCTTGTCAATGTCGGGCCTGATAACGCGACCAATGTCGTTGCCACCCTTAGTACCGATGATGAGTATGTGACCATAACCGATGATTCCGAGACCTATGGCGATATCGCCGGCGATTTCAATTCGGTTAATATTGAAGGCGCGTTCTCTTTTGATGTTTCGAATCAGGTACCTGATGGTCATACTATCCGTTTCGAACTTACGGTGACGGGTGTCGCGGCTGATACATGGACCAGTTATTTCAGTATCCAGGCGCATGCTCCAGTAATCGAATTGGCTGAGATAGCAATCGATGATGCGGCCGGCAACGGTAACGGCATTATAGAAGCAGGCGAGACCGTTCTGGTTACCGCGACTCTGCATAATACCGGCTCGACATCGGCAAGATCGGTTATAGGCGTTTTGACCGAGGACGATCAATATGTCACTATCTCGGATGCCAACGGTAGTTTCGGCGATATCGGGCCGGGCCAATCGGTTGAGAATACGTCCGATATGTTCGTAATAGAAGCAGCCGATGATTTCCCTCCGGGCTATTCAGTGGAGTTCAATCTGGCTTTGACGGCTGATGGCGGTTATAGCCTCGATGTTGGATTTGCGATTAGCGCCATCGAATCATTTGAATATAATGACGGCGGTTGGAGCGGTGTCGGTGTTTGGGAATGGGGAGCGCCTACCTCCGGCCCCGGCTTGGCTTATGACGGCAACAATGTTTGGGCAACAGTCCTTGGCGGGCAGTATCCAGACGACGCCGATGACGCGCTTATTACAGCCGAATACGATTTGGCCGGCTCCAATTTTACGTTCTCGTATTATCAATGGTACGATTTCGAAGATAGTTATGATGGCGGCAATCTCAGTATTACTACTGACGGCGGCGCGACCTGGAGTCTGCTTGCGCCGGAAGGCGGTTATCCGGATGAAAGTGTGTCCGGTTTGGATAACGATCCCGGTTTTACAGGTTCAAGCGGCGGCTGGGAATTAATTACAGTTGATCTCGCCCAGTATTGCGGGCAGACAGTTCAGATCAAGTTCCGTTTTGGCTCCGATTATTCGTTAGAGAGAGACGGCTGGTATATTGATGGCGTAGTGGTAACAGGTGATTTCGGCGACTACCCGGCTTGCAGTATTTCGCCGATGTCATTCAGTACTGAGCTTGAAATTGGTCAGTCATCGATTCTGCCGCTTACGATCTCCAACGAAGGCGCAGCCGATTTATCATTTTCGGCTATGGTCATAACCGATGATCTCGCCTTATCCAATAGCGGAAACGGCGACAATGACTGCCCTGAAGATAATATCGAGATAACAAAATACGACGGCTTGACTCGCTATAACTATACCGGCCCCAAAACCGATAGCTACACACCCTCGGACGGTGGCGATGTTATCACCGATTTTGGCGGTCCGGATGCGTATGGCTATACCTGGCGCGATTCCAATGAACCCAATGGCCCTCATTTCGACTGGATTGACATTACCGGCACAGGCACTCCAATAACCGGCCATGCCGATGATTCGAATGTTGGACCATTCGATATAGGCTTTGAATTCCCGTTCTACGGAAACATATTTACATCATTTAGATCATGCAGTAACGGTTGGGTGTCGTTCACAGCTACCAATACTGATTATTCGAATGACCCGATACCATCGACGAGCGATCCAAATAATCTGGTAGCGCCTTTCTGGGATGACATGAATTTCAATGATGGCGGGGAAGCTTATTATTATTCGAATGGAGTGGATTCTCTGATAATATCTTATATCAGCGTACCTCATTATAGCGGCACCGGTGATGGTGTTTACACATTCCAGATTATCCTTTTAGCCAATGGCGATATCGTCTATCAGTATTATGATATCACCGGCCTGGATAATTCAAATACCATAGGCATAGAAAACGCGGACGGTACTGTCGGTCTACAGGTTGCTCATGAACAGAGCTACGCGGTTAGCGGTTTGGCTGTTAAAATCAGACATCCTGTGTTCTGGCTTGTAGTATCGCCTAATTCCGGGACGGTGCTGCCCGGTCATTCTACCGATCTCGATGTCACATTCGATGCTACCGATATGGCGATCGGAAGATATTATGGCTCGATCATAGTCAATTCCAATGACCCGGAAAATAATCAGGTAAGCATACCCTGTACATTATCGGTTGGTATGGTCGGTATCGATGATTACGCGGCGGTTCCTTCCGAATTCTCGCTGAACCAGAATTTCCCTAACCCGTTCAATCCGAAAACGGGCATCTCGTTTGGCTTACCCAACGATGGTTTCGTTACGTTTAAAGTTTACGATATCATGGGGCGTTGCGTGAAAACGCTTGTCGATGAGAAGTTGGAAGCCGGTACTCACACTATTATCTGGGATGGCACGACCGATGACGGTTCACGGATTTCATCCGGCGTCTATTTCTACAAACTCAGTCAGGGCGATAACGTGATCACCAAAAAGATGATGATGCTGAAATAGAATCGGAAATATTCAGATAATTCTCAAAAGGGCCGCGTCAACGCGGCCCTTTTTTATCGCGGTTTCTTAATGGCGATATGAAAAAGTCAGGTACATTTGCTATTTTTATCAGGTAATCCTAGTTGCGAATAGCTTCGCTTAAAATAACCTTAGTGCCTGGCGGACGTCCCAGTCCGCCGAGTGGTATATTATCTATTTGGGCAGGATGAATCAAACACACCTCAACCCTTAAGCTGAGGCAGGAATAATTTTTTAGGCAGATTTAAATATCAAAGGGGAGACTACAAATAATCCGGATTATTTTGTAACCTTGCCGGCTTTAATACAACCGGTACAAACCTTCATGCGTTTAGGACGGCCATCCACTTTGGCATTGACTGTCTGCAGATTCGGATTGAAGCGGCGCAGAGTCAGGTTATGCGCGTGGCTGACGTTTTTGCCGCGACCCGGTTTCTTTCCGCATATTTCACAAACTTGAGACATCTTTCCTCCTGTATGCCTATTCGGCAATTGTGGTTGAATATAAATGTATTTTTTGAATGTGCAAGTTATTTTTATCATTCGGTGCAATTATCTTATATTTAATGAATTACCCACTTCAAGGATTAACTTGACAGTCAATTTAATTGCCTTTATTATCTGGAATATGGTTGATAATTATTCCATTTCAGATACCCAGGCCGAAGCGCTAAAATTCCTGTTTTCGGATGTTCGCTATCTGAAAGGAATCGGCCCTAACAAAGCCAAGGCGTTGCAGGAACATAACATAACTAATGTGCTGGATTTATTTTTCTATGTCCCCCGGAAATATCTGGACCATAGTAAAATTGTCCCGATGAACTGTCTAAAAGAAGGGGAAACGGTTACTGTTATCGGGCATGTCACCTCATTTGGATTTATGTATGGCCGGAAACGCCGTTATATAGTCAATATACAGGATCAGACCGGCCATCTTGAACTGGTCTGGTTTTCCGGTTACAAGTTTCTCGATGGATTATTCGAGGAAGGGGATGTTCTGTCGGTCACGGGCAAAGTAGGATTTTATGACGGCTATCAGATCGCTCATCCTGAATTCGAGATTATCTCCGGCCCCGATGATGAACCGATACATACGCAGCGGATAATCCCTGTTTATCCCGAAACGGCCGTATTGAAAAAAATAAAGCTGCATTCGCGTGGTCTAAGACGGATAATAAAACACGCCCTGGATCAATTTCGCCATATAAAATGCGAAACCTTGCCCAGGGAATTGCGGCATGAATTCGGTTTGCTTGGTTTGAGCGAGGCTATCGGGCAGTTGCATTTTCCCGATTCGTTTGAATCTATAGAGCGCGGCCATAACCGGATGGCTTTCGAGGAACTATTTTATCTCGAATTGCTGCTGGCCGCCAGGCATCACAAGCGCGCCTCGCAAGAACCGGGGATTTCCTTTCCACCGCCAAAACGTCTGGGGCGAAAACTTCTGGATAATCTCAAATTCAAATTAACCCACGCTCAAAAAAAAGTGTTAAAAGAGATTTATGCCGACATGGAAAAACCTCACCCGATGAACCGGCTACTTCAAGGCGATGTCG
>CAZFSN010000091.1:0-6462 GCA_964521815.1 uncultured Ignavibacteria bacterium
CGCTTTACTCCTGTCCAGGCTTGTACATTGACCTATGTTCAGATAGTTAGCTACAACGGGGCCGGTAATGCGATCCTTCACGTGATGAGCGATAACGGTGGCTACCCCGGCACAGATTTAATCACTCCTTTTACAGTTAGTTTGACTGGAAATATCAGCTATCAATCAATAACTTTACCCTCACGAGTTCCAATTGGCAATAATGATTTCCATGTTTGTGTCGAATATTCTCAGGCGCCTCCGCCTTATGTAACCTGCGATGGTGATAGCCCAACCGAGCAGCGTTCAAAATTTTTCCAGCCTGGAGATACTCAATGGACAGTTCTCGCCCATGATTTGAATTTCCGCGCGTTTGTTATCTATTATGGCGATGACCAGGTTCCTCCGACTATTGCTCATACTCGTCAGGTCCTGGGTTTTTCTTATGATACGGAACATGTTTTAAGCGCCAATATTACCGATGGCTCAGGTGTCGCTTCCGCTGAGATTCATTACAGCACCAATGGGACTACCTGGAACACGGTCGATATGGACAATACCTCCGGCGATACATGGGAAGGCGGCATTCCTCATCAGGAAGAAGGAACCACTATCCTTTACTACTTGACCGCTACCGATCTTTCTCCCAATTCCAATGTTGCCTATGAACCATCTACGGCCCCTGGCGTGCCATACGTAATGCAAATAGTCGAGGGCACTGAAATAGCCTACGATGATGGAGCAGTTGACGGTTGGTGGATTGTCAGTGATACATATGAAGATAACGCGTTTGCTATAAGAATGACTCCCAGTTCATATCCGGCTCACGTAATGATGGCTCGGGTTTTTGTTTCCGGCGATACGCCCTTTGATTTTACAATCAATGGTGTTTCCGGCGGTTTTCCCGGTGAGGTTCTACCCGGCGGCGGTCCATTAGAGGGTGTTCGCGAACCACACGGCTGGGCTATAAGTGAATTTCCGGACGGGCCGACAATTCAGAGCGGCAGTTTCTTCCTGTTATTCCACTGGCGACCCGATTCACCGGATGATCCGGGCGTAGCGCTGGATACCGATAACATCCTCTTTCGCTCGTACTGGTATATGACATCTAATGGTTGGGCTATGACCGGTGACGGGGAATATATGCTTCGTTGTATTGTCACGACGCCTAACGGTATCAAAGAAATCGGCGGTAACGGCGAAATGCCTGCCAGTTTCGAATTAGTGGGCAACTATCCCAATCCATTTAATCCAACGACAGATATTAAATTCCTTGCCCCCGAAGCCGCTAATGTGAAAATCGAAATCTACAACGTAGCCGGTCAGCTTGTTAAAACCGTGCTTGATGAATATGTCGAAGCCGGTATCAAAGCGGTCACCTGGGATGGTACCAACAATGATGGCAACAAAGTCAATTCGGGCGTATATTTCTCAAAAATGACTGCCGGAAGCCAGGTTCAGACGATTAAAATGGTGTTAATGAAATAGACTCTTTCTCGAATATCATTAACTTCTTTGCGGAGAGAACCCCTTGAGTAATCGAGGGGTTTTTTTATCGGATTTGCTTCAGTACTTCAATATTTATCTGCTCATAAGCCGCATTTTTTTGCATAGTGATATATTTTTAGCGATCCGGATTTGCTTAATAATTCTCGTTTAACTTCTCATAACATATTAATGAATAACAAGATAAGAATAATACTGCATGTCTTACTTTTACTTATTTAATGGCCTGTCCTTTGCGTTAACAGATAAGTATAAGTAAGGAGATAAAATGAAAAAAAGATATGGCTTAGTAATATTAATGATAACAATCCTGATCATCCCCTTGAAAGCGGCAGAGATTCCCCAATTTTTAGTGGATGCCAGGGGCGAAGTTGAAGTCGTCCTGCGCATGGCTGAATCTACTGAAAACTCCTTTGATATAATGACAATTGAGAAAAGCGATATATCACGCGCTGAAAAACACACAAGATTAATCAAACAGTTTGAAAGGCAAGCCGATATTTCCCAGTCATCATTGATAAATACTTTGCAGATGTCTTCCGGAAAAGTCAGATCATATAAAAGTTACTGGATCAGCAACGCTGTTTATGTCAAGGGCGATGCCGAATTTATCAGGCAGCTTGTCGCCAGAGATGATGTCGAATATGTGTTCAGGAATATACCGCTAATATTAATAGAACCCGTAGCCTCTGATTTGGCCGATCAGGCGGTTTCCGGAATCGAACCCGGTTTGGATGTGATCTGGGCGCGGGCCGCCTGGGAGATGGGTTTAACCGGCGAAGGCAGTATTGTTTGCAGTTTCGATACCGGCGTTTTTGGAAATCATCCAGCGCTTGTCAACTCCTGGCGCGGCGCCAATGGCGCTACTATCGCCGAGAGTTGGTTTGATCCTTATACCAATACCGATTTCCCTGTAGACAGCCGTGGACATGGCACGCATACGATGGGGACTATGGTCGGTCTTGATGGGTCCGATACGGTAGGAGTCGCGTTTGGCGCTCGATGGATAGCCGCCGGCGTAGTCGACAGGGGCGGTAATATCGACCGTACGATTGCCGATATATTGGCCGCTTTCGAATGGGCCGCCGACCCGGATGGCGATCCATCGACAAGCGATGACCTGCCTGATGTGATAAATAATTCGTGGGGTGTGCCGGCCGGTTATTACGGTCCTTGCGATATGACTTTCTGGGACGCGATTGACAATCTCGAAGCGCTGGGTATTGTATGTATATTCGCGGCCGGTAATGAAGGGCCGACGGCATCGACAATAAGGACTCCTGCCGATAGAATCTCCACTCAATTTAATTCATTCGCAGTCGGGGCAATCGATGGCAGTTCATCGATAATAGCCAATTTTTCATCGCGGGGACCATCGGGTTGCGATGGTCATACTATCAAACCGGAAATCGTCGCTCCCGGCGTTTCAATCAGATCATGCGACCGCAATGGCGGTTATTCCATAAAATCAGGTACGTCGATGGCCGCGCCGCATATCTCAGGCGCGGTGGCGATACTCCGTCAATTCAATCCGCTGGCTACGGTCGAGCAAATAAAAGCGGCTCTGTTAGCCGGAGCGATAGATAAGGGCGTGCCGGGCGAAGATAACGACTATGGTCACGGTCTGGTAAACATTTTAAACTCTTTGTACCATATGCCCGCTCCTGATCATCCGTTCATGCGTGTCATCTCCGTCAATATCGATGACGGCCAGAACGGAATCGCGGAACCCGGTGAACGGATAAGTTTCGAAATAGCTATGGAGAATTTGGGTTCTGCCGGTGATATTGAAATAGAGCTGACTTCTTCAACGCCGGGTATTCAAATTCTGAATAATTTCACTGATTTAGGCAGGGTACTGTACCACGACACACTAAATGTAACCGCTTTTACGGTTCAAATTCCCGCATCTTTCGGCAATGAACAGAATGCAGGCTTTGACCTGGAGTTTTCATCGGGAGACTGGTCACAAAGCCGCCATTTTGAAATTGTTGTTAGTAATTTGACGGAAATGGCCGTGGCCACTATTAATACTGGTACCTTGGCGATGAGCTTTTCAAATGTCGGCCAATTTGGCCTGGGTGAAAACTCTATTAATCCGGCCGGGGGTGTTGGTTTCAGGTATCCCGTAAGTGGAGTAGATTTCATGAAGGAAGCGGCCCTGATGATTTCGGCTAACGGCACGGTCTCGGATGGCGCGCGTAATTCACTGGGCGTTCCTGATAATGATTTTAAGCCTGAGGATGGCAATCCTTATATCGATCACCCGGGGATATATTCCGATATCGATGGACATGCTATATATTCGGATTCGACCGCCGAAAATCCGCTCGGCCTGTTTATCGATCAACGATGTTATGCCTGGGAATCAGGCGTTAAATTTATCATAGTCGAGTTCAACATTCAGAATATTTCGGGCGAACGCCGCGATGATCTGCGAATCGGCTTGTTCTGCGATTGGGATCTGGCCTTAAGCCCGGGCATCGATGATATCGTCAATTACGATGATGTCCATTCGCTTGGCTATCTGCAGGATATTCCGTCCGGCTGGTGCGCCGGGGTCAGATCGATAACCGACTATCCTTCATCGTACCGGGCTATCGATAATTATGAGGTGCTGGCGGATGGTTTTTCCGATTCCGAGAAAATCCAATTCATGAACAATGGCTTCAGCCAAATTGAGTATTTGACGCCGGGCGATTATTCCAATCTTTTGACAATCGGTCCGTACAGTCTGGACAGCGGCGAATCTGAAGTAGTTGCTTTCGCGTTTGTAGTCGGCGAGTCGCTCGAAGAAATCGGCGCGCAGGCGGAGCAGGCGTTTTATATGTATCCACAATTAACCCGATTGCGCAATAACGGTTCGGGTTTGCCGACGGCAATCAGTCTCTCGCAGAATTATCCCAATCCATTTAATAATACTACGAGTATAGACATCTATTCAGAAATCGCGGCAAAATTGGCGATTTATAATATCGCCGGACAACTGGTAAGAAAAATAGATATCGGTGGAACCGGCCGCAGTCAAATAACCTGGGATGGTAAAAATGACAGGGGGGAGGACGTAGTTTCAGGATTATATCTATATCGCGTTTTTGATTGTTCAAATATGCCGGTCAAGAAGATGATTTTCCTGAAATAATCGTATTAGCGTTCAGACTAAATATTCTGGAAAGGTCAGTAGGGTGGAAATTATTTAATGGAAGCATTTTTTAAATATTAAAAGGGCAGCCAAAGAAATAAGTGAGTATGAGAAAAGCGGATTTTGAAAAATTTAATTTCTCCAATAGATATTTGTACTTTAGAGGGGAGCAACTTGAATGAGAAAAATATTAATAATTTTCGCGTTGGCGCTTTTCTGGCACGGCCTGACATTTAGCGGCGACGCCGGCTTGAGTAAGAAAGATATTACTACCGAAAATAAAATAAATTCCTTTAAAGCCAATCAGATATCAGGTGCGAATGCGCTTGAGAAAACCCTGCCTGAAAATACCAGGCCTGACAGGATGCTCAATAAAACCGCGTATATCGATTCATCTTATATGCCGAACCCCGAAAATATTTTGCTGATTGGCAATACGGTCAATGATGCCATAGTAATAAGCGAACTGCCATATAATGATAGCGGGAGTACGGTCGGTTACACTAATAACTATGATGAAGAATGTCCCTTCTCAGGTTCCACTTCGCCGGATGTCGTGTACGCTTTCTCTCCCGCCTCCGGCGTGGCGGTTGATATCGATCTTCATGGTTCGGCTTATGATACCAAACTTTATGTCTATGAAGACGCGGTCACTCCGGGAAATCCATATGCCTGCAATGAGGACTACTACGATGATTACACATCGGCGATATTTGGCCTTACGCTTGATAGTGGTCATTCATATTACATAGTTATCGATGGTTACGGCGGAGAAGCCGGGGATTATGTCATAGCCGTGGCGAAGGGCGATGAACGGGAAGATCTTTGTCCTGAAGGCTGTATTTTCAGCCAATCCACGCATTTGCCGGGAGATGATTGGTCGGCGGCTACATCCGATGCCGGCACGGATGAAGATTATTTGGTTTATGATAATTTCGAAATCGACGACGGGATGCTAATTAGAGGAATCCAGTTTTGGGGCCTGAATCTTCAGTTCGACACCGATTGGTCCGAGTGCAGCGAAGACCCCATGACATTTGAAATCATTATTTACTCGGATAGCGGCGGAGTGCCGGGAATGGAATTAGCCGCTTACACAGCGGTTTCCAGTCCGATCGGTACAGGCATGTTATATGCCGGTAATGAACTGAATAAATATTACGTGAACATCGAACCGGCGCTGGCTATAACCAGCGGCTGGATTTCAATTCAAAGTATCAGTGATCCGGCCGCTTGCTGGTTTTTATGGATGTCATCAAGCATGGGCGCTGTCGGCGCTGATTATCAATGGGATGGAGTATCTTTGGTCCCGAGAATTTTTAACCAGGCTTTTTGTCTGGTTGGTGTCGAAAGCGAAACTGAAATATGCGAACAGACTGTAATCGGCCCAGAGGGCAATTGGAATTTCTTGACCAGCGATACTGAAATTGGACCATATATTGTCTATGACAATTTCGCTTGTGAAAACCTTACGGGCGTCGGGGCAATCAGATTCTGGGGTTTGGATCTTCATTTCCAGGCAGGTTGGTCCGAATGCTATGAAGACCCAACTGAATTTGAAATCAAGTTCTACCCAGATGCCGACGACGCGCCGGACGTGGCAAGTCCGCTTTGTTCATATACGGTTGTGCCGGAGAGAGTCAGTACCGGTATTTTATATGCCGGTATTTACGAATTGAACGAGTACTATGCCGAATTCGAACCATGTGGAATGAATTCGGGATGGATTTCGATCCAGAGTACACTTAATGAGGAAGACTCATGCTTATTTTTGTGGGCTTGCTCCGATGATGGTGACATGATGTCTTACCAATATCAAGACAGCATACTCGCGC
>CAZFSN010000091.1:6472-12075 GCA_964521815.1 uncultured Ignavibacteria bacterium
TTATTGTCCTCAGACGCAATTCTAGATAGGTACTCTTTCTTTGATATTATATGATGCTCCGACTTCTGCGGAGGATGCTGAACTTCTACCCGCCCAATTTGACATGCTGACTAATTACCCCAATCCATTTAACGCTCAAACGACTATAGCATTTTCGCTCAAAGAAAGCGGCAATGTTTCAATTGATATATTCGATGTCCTCGGCCAACGGGTAGACAAGCTCGATATGGGCTATCTGGACAATACCCGGATTCATACTGTTAGCTATGATGCCGGTAATCTGGCTACAGGCGTATATTTCTATAGCCTGATGGTCAACGGTGAAAAAAGGGCTTCCGATAAATTTAGCTTACTTAAGTAATTGTCTTTCAAGCGAACTAATAGATTTACTCAGGCAGGGTTATCATTCGATAGCGCTGCCTTTTTGATTAATATCCAAATAGCTTTAAATTCCCAGTTTTTGCTTTACATAATTTAACAGAATATATAGTTTCATAGTATAAAGTATTAGAGATTGTGCGGATCTGGAAGTGTACTGCTTTTCCAGATTTCCGGCAAGGTTGTGGAAGAATGATAGCAAAGCTAATTTTAAGGCTGATCGAACCCGGAGGATTTAATGAATTCACTTGTATTAGTAGCAATTGTGATAGCCTGGCTGATATTAGGCTATCGATTATACGGTAAATTTATCGAGAAACGGCTGATTGAGCCTGATGATAATAAAGCGACGCCGGCTCATGCTCAAAACGATGGCGTCGATTTCTCGCCGGCTAAAACGCCGGTGTTGTTCGGACATCATTTCTCATCAATAGCCGGGGCCGGGCCGATAGTGGGGCCGCTTCTGGGCGTGATGTATTTCGGCTGGCTGGTGTCTACGCTATGGGTCGCTATCGGATCCGTGTTTATGGGCGCTGTGCATGACTATCTGGCGCTGATGATTTCGGTCAGAAACAAAGGCAATTCGATCAGTTGTACCGCCGAAGATACCCTCGGCAAAGTATCCAAGATGGTTTTTGCCGCGTTTTTATGGATAACATTGGTCTTGGTTGTAGCCGTGTTTGCAGTAGTTACGGCTCAAACTTTAATTTCCCGCCCCGAAATTGTGATCCCGACATTCGGGCTAATATTTATAGCAATGCTTTTCGGCTATACTATCTATCGTTTGAAATGGCCGATAGCGGCCGGGACGATTTTGGCGCTTATTCTTGTAGCTATTTTATTATATATCGGCGAACTGGCGCCGATTGTTTTGCCAGCAACGATTCTGGGCTTGTCGGCGGCATCGTTCTGGTTCTGGGTTTTGATGATTTACTGCGTGATCGCCTCGACCATCCCTGTTTGGATACTGCTTCAACCCCGCGATTATATCTCATCGTGGCTTTTATATATTGGCATGGGACTCGGCTTTTTAGGACTTATTGTAGCTCATCCTCATATTTCCAGCCCGGCAGTGGTAGCTTTTAAGACGAGTCAGGGGCCGATGTGGCCGATGCTGTTTGTGATAATTGCCTGTGGAGCGGTTTCCGGATTCCATTCGCTGGTATCAGGCGGGACATCATCCAAGCAACTTGATAAAGAGTCCAGGGGGCTGACAATCGGCTATGGCGCGATGCTCACCGAGGCGGCCCTGGCGGCTTTGGTGATAGGCATCGCTTCGGCAGTGCTGATCTGGGACCCATCGGGGGCGATTTCCGAATTCGGTTATCAATATCTGATGGGCGCCGGCGGCGGGCCGATTGTGGCGTTTTCCACCGGTTTCGGCAAGCTGGTATCGGTTCTGCCGGGATTGACTCTGGTGGCGGGTATGTATATCGGTATGCTGATGCTGAACGCGTTCGTGATCACCACACTCGATACGGCTACCCGTCTGGCGAGATTTATTATGGTGGAATCATTAGGGGAGAAGGTGAAGTTTTTCGCCAATCGTTATGTAGCCACAGTCGTAACCGTAATCGCGGCGGGTTATTTTGGCGCGACCGGCGGTTACAAAACGATCTGGCCGGTGTTCGGCGCGGCCAATCAGCTGGTGGCCGCCCTGGCTCTGATAGTGATTTCGGCTTATCTGGTAGGTATCAAAAAGCCGCGGATTTACACGGTCCTGCCGGCCATATTCATGACGATCACAACCGTAGGCGCGCTTGTTTACCAGATGGTTGGCTTTATCAATACTAGCCAGATCGTGCTGGCGGTTGTATCGATTGTGCTGGTGATATTGGCGCTGTTTATGGTTTGGGAAGCGCGGGGGGTATTGCTGTGGATGGGGGTAAGACAGAAGTAGGTTGAAACCTCTGAAGGACCTTGTCGGCCTGCGGTTTTGACGCGTATTTTATTTAATAATTAATAAAACATATATTCTGTATTATCTTCTATCTCCTTCGATGATTATCAATCCTGTCATAAGTCCCGGCATAAATTATATTCCTGATGTTGTCTTGTGCAAGGAAATCGTGCGGGAAACCGAGTTCGATATGGCTGATCTTATCGAGACGGTTCATCTGGTCATCGGAAAGCCTGAAATCCAGTGCGCCGAGCGAATCCTTTAACTGAGCGGCAGTCCGCGCGCCGACTATCGGAATTATAACGCCCGGTTTTTGGCGGACCCAGTTGAGCGCTACCTGCGCCGGTGTCCGGCCGATCTCATCGGCAATTTTAATAACTTCATCGGCAATCGCGAAATTCCGTTCGCTTAAGCGTTTGCTCTCGCCTTCTTTCATACGTTTGGGCTCATCGGCTTTGCGGTTGTATTTACCCGTTAGCAAGCCACCGCCAAGCGCCGCCCAGGGCGTGACCGCCAGTTCCAATTCACGTGCCATCGGAAGTAATTCGCGTTCGACCGTGCGTTCAATCAGGCTGTATTCGATCTGCAAGGCCACAAACGGTGTCCAGCCACGAAGTTCGGCCAGCATATTGGCTCTCGACACGACCCAGGCCGGTGTGTCAGAAATTCCGATATATAGCACTTTGCCCGATCGCACCATATCATCGAAAGTCCGCATGACCTCCTCAACCGGAGTCAGATAATCCCAGGCATGAAGCCAGTAGAGATCGATGTAGTCGGTGTCAAGACGTTTCAGGCTGGCTTCCAAGGATTGAATCATATTCTTGCGATGATTGCCCGCCGAATTGGGGTCGCCATCCCGGGCGACAACGGTGTATTTAGTAGCCAGCACGATTTGTTCTCTGATCGGTTTGATAAATTGCCCGACGAATTTCTCGCTGGTGCCGTTGGTGTAGCGGTTGGCGGTGTCGATAAAATTACCGCCGGCTTCACGGTAAGTATCGAAAATATTCTGGCTTTCCTTTTTATTAGCGCCCCAGCCCCATTCCTCACCGAAGGTCATCGTACCCAAAGCTATTTCAGAAACACGCAGGCCGCTTCTACCTAAAAGTTTGTATCGCATATCGAACGCTCCCTATTTTTTGTTATTGTAAACTATTTTACCGGTAATTTAGTTGGCGATCAATATAAATATATTATCTCATGTATGCGGAGCAGGTTGAAACCCCCGCGGCTGCGATAAGAAGGCTTCGAAACCTACACCTTTCATGATACAGCAGCATGCCGTCAGGAAAGGATTCCTGACGGCGCGGGGCGAAAAATCTCAAGTGCTTGGCATAAGCTAAAGTCCTTTTAATTGCAATGAATATTATGTCAAGAAAACTCGTCAGGAGCACAGGGCTCCTGACCTACGCCTGACGAAATTTGCTATGGTTCGACGCCCGGCGGATAGTAAGTATAATCGAAAGTCGCGCTTTGATTGGTATTATCGTGGGACAGTTTAAGCAGGATCATCCGAACCTGGCCACTATCCGACGTTTTCAGGATATAAGTCTTGCCCTTTATCAGAGGTTTGGTCTGTTCGAACGCGCTATTTTTATCGCTTTCAAATTTGATAAGTGTCTTACGCAAGCTTGAATGTAATCGGTATGGGCTGGAAATACCGGCTTTATCTGTATTTATATAGATATAGAAATCATTATCGAAATCGCGGGCTACCGTATATTTTTCTTTAGCAAAACTATAACCACTACTATCCCTGGTGTAATTCGTGGAAATTTCCAGTCGCCCGCTTTGAAGGGGCATAAACGAAACTTCAGGCGATGGATTAGACAGGCTGCCATCCTTGCGCACAGTTCTGACATAGGCGTAATAGCGGATACCGTTGTTCAATCTTGGCAATTCGTACGATTCGCGGGTGATGTCGCCATCGGTGTCGCCGGGGAACGGGCTGCTGTTATAAAGTTCACCTTCCGTGCCGGCTGATTCGGCCAGGTAGATATTGTAACCGCTGATCGGCGTATTTTCCCGACGGTTGGTTTGCCAGTAAAGCGTGGCCGTGCCGTTGTTGGCAACCGCCTTAAGATTATATGGCGCATCATCTACAGCTTTAACTGTGGGTTTCGGCCCGCAAGCCAGAAAAATAGATATAGTTAATATCGATATAACTAAGATAATCGCAACTATCTTACCGAATTTGTTAAAAATAATCAAAACAATCTCCTGATTTTTTATAAGGATTCTGTTTAAGAAATTTCATGCTAAAAAAGTCTAACGAAAAGTATGCATAACACCCGCGTGAATCTGGGTGGTGTTCAAATCCAATTCGAAATGATCCGGCGTACCATAGACCTGGGATACGGGCATATTAGCCTTGCCGTATGTCCAATCGCCGCGCAATGTGATCCAGGTTTTGGACATAATTCTGGTATCGAGGCCGATACCAAAATTTCCGGCCAGGGCGGTTTTGGTGTGCCTGATCCAATAGTCAATAGCATGATCAAGCCGCATGGGGAAAACCGAGACGCCGGCCGCCAGAAAAGGCACTATTCGTTGATTTTTGCTGAATTGCAGAATAACCGGCACACTGGCGCTTATAGCAACTACGTTTAATTCCAGTTCATGAGGAATATGATATACCGTACCACCTACTTGGCCATTAAATATTCTGCTGATTCTCTTGGTCGCGGTCATGAAATCAACCTCAAAGGCGAAATGGCGTGAGAATCTTACTCTTAAGCCGAGCGAAAAATCAACCGTACCTTTAAAATCTCCAATTGAATCGGTCGAATTATAGTTTTCAGAGTAATATTTATTAGCCCAGTTGACAAACTCGTCGAAATGCGGGCCATCGAGATAACCTAACAAAATAAAAAACGAACTTTCATTATATTCGCCGGGCTGCCTGTATAAATTGCGTGTTTGCGTCCAGGCGGACGGAGTAGTCAATATTATCGAAAACGCTGCTAAATAACCGATAACCTTAATTCTCATAAGCCTTATTATTGGATTGTTTACTGCCGATGTCAACACAAAAGTTATATTTAAGAAGTGGATTTGCAGGATTTATCTAAATATTAAATGCACCGATTAAAATGACGTTGCATATCTATGAAGAAAATAGAGCTTTTTCGTACATTCATGAAAAACGTCTTGACCGTAGACGAAATTTGAATATATTGAGGCTTCGCAAATACGGCAGGGTTAACGCGCAAGCGTTGTTGCCGATAATGTAAATTAGTCCTTTGACAAGATAGATTTTGCCCGGCACCCTAGCTCAGTTGGTAGAGCAACGGACTGAAAATCCGTGTGTCCGCAGTTCAAT
>CAZFSN010000092.1:0-12068 GCA_964521815.1 uncultured Ignavibacteria bacterium
GGGCTTTTTCTCTTCTTTTTTCTTTTTATTGTACTCAAAATACAATAAATCAAAAGGAAATGAATTTCTAGATGTTGCTTGTGGAACAGGAACACATATTACTTATTTAAAATCAGAATTTAATTGTACTGGAATTGATTTAAATGAAGACATGCTAAATCAAGCAAAAAAGAAAAGGCATCATATTGTTTATTAGTTGTTTCATCAACAATTGTATTCCATTCATCAGCAGGGTCCCATTCATCAATACATTCATAGTGAACTTCTAGCTCATCTTCCTCAATTCCCGATATTAGATGTGCAATCTCTAAGAAATGCGACTCAAATATCCCTCTTTCTTTTGCTATTTCGACCAAGTCGTAAAAGGCAAGTAAATCATCCCTGCTATTTAAATTTTTAAGAAGCTCATGAAAACCCGCTGATCTTACTTGAAAACTTAAACTTCGTTCCGGAAACTTATATATTTCCCTCAAAACAGAACCTAAATGTCGTGATATTAAATCGCTATTCCTACTTTCAGCAAATAAGTAATCTAAAAGTGTCAGTTTTTCTGAAAAGCCCGTGAGCTTTTCGATAGTCTTTAAAACATGTAGAAAGTTCTGCTCTATTATTCGTGTCCGTTCTTTGGGGTTCAAGTAACCTAATAAATCAGGACGGGATTCATCATATGAATCATAATAATATTCGTTTCTATCTCTAGATGGGTCATAATTATTGGTCATGATATAATATATAACATGAATATGTTAAATCGATACTTTAAGATATATAAAAAAAATATAAATTTTATTCAGCATTCTATTTGACAGAACTGAAAATTTGAGATATAACCAGCCAAGGATACTGTGGGGGCGATGGAAGGACTTGTTCTTCGGCAGAGTTCCGATTTTGAGATATAAAATTTTTTGGAGATATGGCGGCTTAGATGGTAATTAACGGCGATTTTATTAAACCGGGCAATCTCGAGGTTTTTCCCGGATGCATGTTCTCGTTTAAAACCAGACGGTTGGTGGATAGGGTCAGGCCATTACAGCATATTCCCGGCGCCGGCTTTCTGTTTGTCCGGCCCAAAATCGATACCAGAAAAACCGATGTCAGAAACGACCCGCTCGATTATGCCGCCTGGCAATTCGTCGATCAGGACAGGCCGGAGAAGCTGCTGAGTATGGTTCAGCCCGTGCATTCATATATATCAATCGATGAGGCGCATTTTTTCGGCAAAAATTTTATCCGGGTTCTGGAAAGGTTGCTTCTGGATGGAAAAAACGTCGGCATAGCCGGATTGGACCTGGATTTTAAAGGCGAACCGTTTGGTCCTATGCCGGAAATCCTTTGCATGGCCAATGAGATATACAAGGGTTTCGCGGTCTGCATGTATCCGGGATGCGGCGCGCCTGCCACCCGAACACAGCGGCTGGTCGATGGCAAACCGGCGCATTATAATTCGCCGCTGGTAGTTATCGAGGGTGAAGCCCATTACGAACCGAGATGCCTGTCTCACCATGAAGTCCCGGGCAAGCCCCAAATCGATGCCTCTTGTTTGGATACTCTTTTTCAACCAAACCGCAATTAGAGTAGGTCAAGACCCCTGCGGTCTTGACATTTTTAAAGCCCAACCGGTTTGCAAATCTTAGGGTGTGGACTGTCTGTTTCAATGAATAAGTATATATCAACCTATGGTTTGCGCCTTCCAACACATCAGCTCCGGCTTTAATGTCTGAGATTTTATATTGACGTAATCGAATATTATTATATATTACTTGAAGACAATAAAGTAATAAATTAGAGGAGAAAACCCTAACCAAGGAATGCATCATGAAAACATGGATGACGATTTTGCTTTTGATCCCATCGGTATGTTTAGGCGGGAGTAATCTTGTCCTGAATAGTGGGCTCGAACCATCCGCCGATGTCATTGCCTCCAATTCGGCAAAAACATCGATGCGGCTAACGCTGGGTGAAATTGCACTGGAACCCGTTGTATATGAGGGAAGAGAATACAAACAGGTCGTTCCGATCGAATCCGAAAATATGCATTTCGGTTCTATCAGTGATGAAGGCATGCCGGATTTGCCGCTTTATTGCAATACCATTATAATCCCCGATCAATCCGGTTTCCGCGTGAATATTCTTTCCGCGGATTACGAAACCATTGAGGATGTGGATGTGGCCCCATCCCAGCCATTTGAGATTGAGGGGCAGGCTGAACCCATTCCATTCACCAAAAACCAGGCCGCCTACTCGCGGGATGAATTCTATCCGGGCGATCTGGTATCGATAGGCGAACCGGCGATTTTCAGAGATTTCCGAGTCGCCGATGTAATTGTCTACCCGGTTCAGTATAATCCGGTAACCAGGGAAGCGCGGGTATATAATCATATTGAATATGAAATAGTTTATGAGGGCTTTGACGACAGGAATGTGAAAATAAGAGACAATAACTATATTTCCGAAGCGTTTTTGCCACTGTACAAACAATTTTTAGCCAATGCTGATCTGGTCTTGACTGATTATGTGCCTAAACGCGGAGGCTATTTAATCGTATCCGCTTATTCCTGCACTACCAAAGCGGGCGAATTGGCCGAATGGAAACATCGCAAAGGCTATAATGTTCAGTTAATTTCGACCAGCGATATCGGTTCCAATCCGACCGCGACTCAGGTTAAGAGCGCTATCCAAAGCGCGTATAATAATTCTGATCCCAAGATCGAATACGTAGCGATAATCGGCGACATGGATGGATCGACCGGGTTTAAAGTCGCTACCAACACCTATTCGAGTGATGTCACGGATTACCCGTACTGTATGCTGGAAGGTTCCGATTATGAAGCGGATGTTTTTGTCAGTCGAATTTCGGTACGGGATATGAACAACCTCAACACCGTTATGGCCAAGATTATGCAATATGAACAGCATCCTTATATGGAGCCAACGAATTATTGGCGGCGCGGCCTGGCAGTCGCCGGCCCTTATGGCTCGGATTCCCCGCGACAGATGGCTGAATGGGTAAGGTTAACAATGCTGGATCATGGTTATGATGTAGCTGACACGGTTATCGATAATACCGGCGGTTCATATTACACCCAAAGAATAACGTCTTTAATAAGCGATGGTGTTTCCCTGGTTACATATCGAGGCTGGGGCGGTTCATCGGGCTGGTATTATCCATCCTGGCATACTGAAAATATCGGCAGCCTGACCAATGGCTGGAAAATCGGAATGTTGTTCTCAATCGTTTGCGGAACCGGCGATTTTGAATATTCTGAGTGCTTTGCCGAATGCTGGCTCAGGGCCGGCAGTCAAACAACTCCCAAAGGCGGGGTTGGCGCTTTCGGACCATCCGATTACTGGACTCACACTCGCTGGAATAATACGATGATCATGGGTGTAACATCCGCGTTGTTAGAACAGGGAATATACCACCAGGGGGCAATACTAATCGCCGGCAAATTGCACCAACATGAGTCCTTCCCGCATGTGTCCGGATATCATGGCTGGCAATGGTATTATCATATTTATAACTCCCTCGGCGATCCCGAGCTCCCTATCCGCACGGATATTCCGAAAACCATGGCGGTAACTTATAATAATTCTATCCCGGTCGGAACGAATTATCTCGATATTCATGTTGACGCGGATGGCGGCGGACCGCTTAAAGATGCCTATGTATGCCTGGTCAAGGGACGCGGGGACAACGAAGAAGTATTCGCCGGCGGCTGGACAGATCAATCCGGGAATGTCAATTTCGAATTCAGCACGACCACCGCCGACACGATGTTCGTGACCGCCACTTATAGAAATTATACGCCTTATCAAGGTACCTGCCTGGTCAACTCCAGCGAATGTATGGTTGGTTATAATAGCCTGGAATTAGTCGGCGATGAGGCCGCTAATCCCGGCGAGACTCTCGAACTGAATGTCAATCTCAAAAATTTCGGTACGACATCGACCGCGACTAATGTCGAAGGCACGTTGACTTCGGATAATCCCTCGGTTCACATAATAACAGGAACCGCTTCTTATCCAGATATCCCGGCCGGCGAAACCCGTGATTCCGAAAATCATTTCACGATTCAACTCGACGGTGATATTCCCAATAACGAACTATTAACGCTGCCCTTAACCGTCAATTCCGATGAAGGAACATTCGAAACCTGCGTTTTCATAACGGTCGAATCTATACAATTTTCCCTTACCGAATATAGTTTCCCCGGCGGCGGCGATTATCTCGATCCCGGCGAAACTGCCGATATGATGCTCACTATCGAAAATATCGGCGCTCTGGACGGCGCTGATATCAGCGGCGTATTGAGTTGTGATGATCCCTTTATATCTATATTGGATAATACCGCTGATTTCGGGACTATCGATATCGGGCAGTCCGGTTCCAACACCGGCGATTATTTCTCGGTTTCCGCCAACGCGGCCGCTTATGACGGTCGTAATGTTAATTTCGAGTTGGAACTGACTTCCGGCGCCGGTGTGGTTTCCACTATGCCTTTTAGCCTTACGCTTGGCGAAGTGGATCAGTATTCGGCTATCGGCCCGGATAATTATGGCTATTACATGTATGAGAATATCGATGTCGGCTATGGAGAACTGACACCGGTTTATGATTGGGTCGATATTCATACGATTGGTACGCGCCTTAGTTTCTATGATACCGATGATGGTTCGGCCCTGGTAGAACTGCCTTTCGATTTTGTCTATTATGGCAAAACTTACACGCACATTATTGTTTGTACCAATGGTTTCATTTCGCCGGATACGGCTCATACGCAACCCAATCATTATTTCCATAATTGGGATAATTACCCGATTCCGGATCCCGGTTGCGCTCGGGCGCAGATTTCACCCTTCTGGGATGATCTACAGACCTATACCGGAGGCATATATACATACAACGATACGGAAAACCACAGGTTCATTATCGAATGGTATAATACCCGTCATACAAATACCTATGCAACCGAGACATTTGAGGTGATAATCTACAATCCGGAATTCTACGAGACCCAAACCGGCGATGCTGAAATCGTATTTCAATATAATACGATAACCAACAACGATAACAATTCATCCGATCCTGATGAGCCCGAAGCTTATTCATCGATAGGTTTCGAAAACTGGGAAGAGAATGACGGCATACAGTATGAATGGAACAATATTTACCATCCAGGCGCCGCTACTATCGCCAACGGCAGGGCTATTAAAATCACCACGAATGGCGAAAACCTGGTTGGAATTAACGATCATTCGGCTGATTTACCGGCTGAATTCAAACTTCTGCCCAATGTACCTAATCCATTCAATGCCTCGACAACTTTAAGTTATGATTTAAAAACAACCTCAAAGGTAACCCTTGAAGTATTCGATATTCTTGGCAGGCAAATCGCGGTTCTGGTTGACAAAGTTCAACCGGCCGGACATCACAGGATCATCTGGGAAGCCGGGAATGTTTCATCCGGTATGTATTTTTATAGATTAAAAGCCGGTGATTTTACCCAGACCAACAAAATGCTGCTTTTGAAATAGCGAATCTTATTGGCGGTCAGGCCCAAACGGCCTGACCGCTTTTTCATCCAGAAAAATAGCGAATTATATAGAACATTAAGCCGGTAAATCTGGTTTAGGCTATATAATTGGTAATAATATCCGTTTTTATTTCAATTTGTAAACGCAAAATCACGGAATCCATAGATATCCGGGCAAACATTTTTCCCTAAGAAATATTTTTCACAACTATCTTATATATTTTCCGTATCTAAAAATGCGACTGACTGCGTGGGTCAAAGGGCTGTCGTTTCAAGCAGAAATCGATAGTCCGGCAAGAATGATGACAACATGTATGTTTGGCTATTAAGCGCGGGAGGAGCCGAGAAATGAAACTTCCAAAAACCCCAGGGGAAAAATTACTTATCAGTCTGATTGCAATAGTGATCTTAACTTGTAATCTGTCGCTTTTCGCTACGCCGAGTTTTGAGCCGGTATTTACCCCGTCACTGGAAATCCGGAAAGCGGATGGAAGCGTTAAAATTGACGGTATTATTGATGATTCAGCCTGGAAAACAGCCGGCCGGGTGGATAAATTCGTGGAACGTCAGCCGGGAGTCAACCTGGAGCCGAATGTAAAAACCGAAGCCTATATAACCTATGATGATGATAACATCTATGTTGCTTTTAACTGTTATGATGATCCCGCAAAAATCCGGGCTACGATGTGCCAGAGAGATCAATATTCAGGCAATGACATGGTTATGTTATTATTAGATACCTATGGCAATGCCTCCTGGGCGTACGAGTTCTTTGTCAACCCGTATGGAGTTCAGAAAGATCTGCTTTGGTCAAGCATACATGGCGAAGATTCGGGTTTTGATTTAGTCTGGGAATCGGCGGCGGCGATCACCGATTCGGGGTATCAGGTGGAGATGGCGATTCCGTTTGCCAGTATGCGGTTTCCCAATAAAAATGTGCAAACCTGGAAGGTCGATTTCTATCGTAACCATCCTCGCGAAACATTTAAACAGTATTCGTGGGCGGCTTATGATCAGGATGAACAGTGCTGGCCATGCCAGTGGGGGACGGTGACCGGCATTCATGATGTCAAGCCGGGCAAAGGTATGGAAATCATGCCGACCCTTATCGGCAGCCAGGCCGGCGGTCTGCCTGATTATGATCCGGGCTTGAAATGGCATAATGATGATGCCGACGCCGAATTATCGGTTGGCGGGAAATATATGATTTCATCTGACATTGCTCTGGAGGGGGCTTATAATCCTGACTTCAGCCAGATCGAAGCCGACGCGGCCCAGATAGATGTCAACTCCACGATTTCGTTGATGTTTCCCGAAAGACGGCCGTTTTTCCAGGAGGGCAGGGATATTTTTCAGACGCTTTTCAATTCATTCTATACGCGGACGGTCAACGATCCCCAGTTCGCGGCCAAGCTTACCGGCAGGATCGATCATTATAATATAGGATTTCTTTCGGCTTACGATGAGAATACGCCGTATATAATACCTCTGGAAGAGAAAAGCAATCTGGTAAATACCGGCAAAAGCTTCGTTAATGTCTTAAGGGCTGATCGTTCATTTAGAGATAATAATCGCCTGGGAATGATAATAACGGACCGTCGTTTTGATGGCGGCGGCTATGGCACTATTCTTGGCGTCGATGGTGATTTGAGGCTATCACAGAATTACAGTGTTATAGGGCAGTATATTATGAGTTTTACCGAAGAGCCGGATGACAGCGTTTTAAACGCGGAAATCGATGATACGACATTCGATAATGGCAAGCATACCGCGTTTCTGGATGGCGAGTCATTTTCCGGTGATGCCATTATTACCCAATTTAGACGACGGGCCAGAAACTGGAATTTTACGTTCGATTACAACCACGTGGCCCCTTCCTATCGGACCGAAACCGGCTATGATCCCTGGGTTGACTATCATAATTTTTCCATCTGGAATGGCTTAAATTTCTACCCTGAAAACGGCATTTTCGAAAGAATTTCTCCGGCGATATGGTTTGATAATCGCTGGAATTATGATGGTGACAAGAAGTGGACCCATCTCGACATAGCGATTGAAAATCATTTTCGTTGGGCTCAAACTTATTTTGGCGCGTCATATATGTTCAGTTCGGAACAATGGGGTGGAGTCAAATTTGATGATATGTGGGATTTGGAACTCTATGCCGGCAGTCAACTTAATGATGCTATCGGCTATGAAATTTATTATAGTTTCGGTATAGATGTAGCTAAATGGCTGCTCGAAAAAGGCAATATATCATCATTCAATATGTCTCTTAATTTAAAACCAATTGACAGGCTGACAATCGATCCGACCGTGAACTATTCGAAAAGCGATAATGTCGATACCGGCAAGGAACAATACAAGCAATTCATCGGCAGAACCCGTTTCCAACTTCAAGCTAATAAGGAGCTTTCAATCAGGCTGGTAGTCCAGTATAACGATAGCTGGGACAACTGGGATATTGATCCGTTACTAACTTATCAACTCAGCCCGTTTTCAGTATTCTATATGGGTTCGACTCATGATATCACAGAATTAACCGGCGAACCAAATGATAAAAAAGTCTGGAAACAAACATCACAACAGTTTTTCATGAAACTCCAGTACTTGTTTCGGATATAATTGGCATTTACAACAACTTCCATTCCGCAAGACAATACCGGATCGTCCGATCCGCTATTGTCTTGGGTGTTTACATGGTTCGATCCAAAATAACATAGTGGGTATCGCGACAATAACTGTTGTGCTTGATCGAATAATTCAGAACCTAAATATATAAATAATCAAATAATATATCAGGCAACCGGGCTGAAAGTCAGTTAATATGAACATAATATTGAAATTTATGTAAATATGTTTCACTCCTGAAATATTTTTATCATGTTTTTATGAACATCAGCGAAAGGGCCGATTAAATAGCCAGATTTAGTGTCGGGGGCTTTGTAAACTATAAACATGGAATAAAAATCATTCCATAAAACCGCAGGTAACGAACCGGAATTTTGCAGACGGATATTATAAATATTTGTGCTATAAGCAACGATTCTGATTTTAAGCAATTGTTGCGTAGTTGCCTGGCAGGAATGCCCGACTGGCAAATTAGTTTTCAATGTTATTCGATTTCAGATCCGGATATAGCAAAATTAAAATGCCAAAACCCGGATGTCATCTTAATAGACCATCAATTAAAACCTTATACCGGATTGGAGATACTGACTGGAATCAGAAAAGCTGGAATAAAAAAGCCCATAATAATGCTGGCCGAGAAAGGAGATGAGCGCATGATCGTGGAAATAATGAAGGCCGGCGCGGATGATTACATCAATAAAAGTAATTTAAACGCGGAAACATTGACTCAATCGATTATTCGAGAACTTGAACAGCATAAAACAAAAACGTTTCACGCCCATACTCGTCAAATCGAACGTCATCTCGCTTATCATGATTATCTGACCAATTTACCGAATCGTAAATTATTCTTTGATCGTCTGCATCAAGCGATAAGCCAGGGTTATCGGAATGAACTTTGCGTGGCGATTCTATTTGTCGATTTGGATGGATTCAAGGCGATCAATGATACATATGGCCATAGTCGGGGGGATTTTATACTAAAACGAATGGCCGAGCGTCTGCGGGATTGTGTCAGGGAAAGCGATACTATCGCGCGGTTTGGCGGCGATGAATTTGTTGTTATATTAAATAGCGTTGCCGGCGCCGGGGATGCCGCCAGGGTCGCGGAAAAAATTCTGCCGGCTATAAGCGCCGAACTCAAACTGCATGATCAGTTAATAAAAATGTCCGCCAGTATAGGTATCAGCATATTCCCCTCGGACGGCAATCAGATAGACGCGCTGCTTAAAAACGCCGATCTGGCCATGTACAAGGCCAAACAGTATAAGAACAATTATAAATTCTATCATTCCTTTACTAATGAAAAAATCGAAGCTCAATTAAATTCCGAGAGAATCCTGGATCGGGCGATTAAGCAAAACGAATTCACGCTATTCTATCAACCGGTCATCGATACTTCCTCCCGCGAGATTAAAAGCCTTGAGGCTTTAATCCGCTGGCGGCACCCTAAGGCGGGAATCGTTCTGCCTGGCGCGTTTTTACCGATTGCCGAATCGAACGGGCTTATATTCCGCCTGGGCGAATGGGTGATTCAGGAAGTTATGCTGCAATCCGAATGTTGGCGAAAAGATGGACATCAAATCAAAATATCAATGAATATTTCAAATCGTCAAATTCAGGAAGAGGATTTTTCTTCAATATTAAATAGAATAACTAATGAAATCGGCGCCAATCCGGAAAATATCGCTGTTGAAATAACTGAATCCTGTATAACCAAATATGATGATAAGACATCTATAAATTTTAAAAAATTAGGAGATTCCGGGTTTGATGTTTCCGTTGATAACTTCGGAACGAGTTTTCCATCCTTATCATTTCTAAATAGCATACCCGTTAATTCACTGAAAATTGATAAAAGTTTGATAAATACTATTTCTGCGAAAAACCACAGCAACACTTTTGTTAAAGCGATAATAGATATGGCTCATGATTTGCGGTTTAACGTAATTGCGAAAGGTGTGGAGACAACCGAACAAAACCAGGCGCTTCGCTTATTGCAGTGCGACCAACAACAGGGCTATCTTTTCAGTCCGGCCGTATCGAGCAATGAAGCGCAGCTGTTGCTGGAGCGTAAGACTTTCCCCGCAACGCTGTCTTACAATCGGTTGGTACTATAATCGATCGGGCGACCTCAAAGTGAGAGCTAATGATTCGGCCTTTTAATCAGGAACTACCCGTTGCCACCACCTTTTAATCGGATGGTACAACTTTATCCCGAATACCCCCACCAGCATTCCGGCCAAAACATCGACAGGATAATGATAGCGGCCATAAACGGTTGATATGTATAGCGTAATGATAATCGGCATTATCCAGAAAAAAAGCTTTTTATCATATTTGTATGATAGCAATAACATAACCGTCGCGGCCGAACAATGCGCCGAGGGGAAAGCGCCGCCGTGAAGCATCGGTCCCGCTTCCATAGCGTCGGTTACTGACTTAAAGATGTAGCCATGGAATTTAATCGTATACAAATCAGCCATCGCCAAACGCGGCCCGGCGACCGGAATTAGACTGAATAATATATAGCATATGAAAAATGAAAGCATCAAACTTGCCAGCATATGTTCCGAACCCGCCTTCTGACCGGAATAATATAACCAACCCGTAGTAATTGGAATAAGCAGCAAGTAAACCGAATAGCCAAACATCATCCATTCGGTTATCAGCGGATTGTTAAACTTTTGAAACCAGATAGTCGGGTGAACTCCAAATATGGCCAGTTCAAGATTGATTATTTTTGAATCAAAAAAGTGATTGAAAAACATCGGAATTTGGTGACCGGAAATCATATAAAATGGAATAAACAGAATCACGGGGTAGAGGCTGAAAATCATTTGTACTGCACTATTTTCGTACTTACGTCTGATTGCTATGCAAATAAGGCTAAAACAAGCGCAGCCGAGGTAGACAAATAATACAAAGGCCTGATCGGAGAGCTTAAATCCCAATAAGAGAACGTATATTATTTGAAACGCGCAGTACGATAAACATATGAAATCAGTCAATAAAAGTTTATTTGAATATGTTTTTAGCATTGGCTACCTGAAAATGATAAACAAGTCAAGCAGTACCCCCAGAGCCCAATGACTGATCAACGCGGGCCAGATCGATCGGCAACGGAAAGTCACCCAGCCGAAAACGAGGCCGGCGATAATCGAACTGAATATTTCCGCATCGGGTTTGCCGATATGAATCAGGCATGATGGTATAGTTTGGATTAATATACTATATGTTTCGCCAAACCTTTCTTTTAAGCCGAAAAGCATGAAGCCCCGGAAAAATATCTCCCAGCCGGCGTAGTATAAACCATACATAAAAATATAACCGATGAGGTCGTTCTGATTATCTATTAAACCTCTGAAAAGAGGATATTCATTCTGAAAAGCGGGATTTTTGGAGGAGAGAAATGACAGCACAGCCATTATAATTAATCCCACTGAGGCGAAAAACAGGCTTTTTTTAGAATTTCCTAAACCAAGACCGAGATCAATTAAAGACCGTTTAAAACCAAAAATCCAGATTAGAATCGGTATCAAACCCAGCAAAACGAATGAAGAGGTGAAATAATAATACTGGCACATTAGTCCATTACCCGGAATTAAGTTAGCCCCGCAAAATTTGGCCGAACCATAATAGATAAATATGGTAAGAACGATTGGCGCGTATAGTAATATTACTATCGGTTGGAGCTGGTTATTTTTCCTGTCCGCGTCTGACATCCCCTGCCTTCTATTATTGATTCAATTTCAGAGGTTATTATATAGTTTGGATAAAATCTTGTCAATAATTACAAATATAAGGAGTTTCCCCGAAAATTTCGGTAAGTTGGTTGAGCTCATTCAGACTATTCCCATATAAGTTGTGTCGGGTCGTAGGGCGAAGCCCGTGACCCGACAC
>CAZFSN010000093.1:0-2004 GCA_964521815.1 uncultured Ignavibacteria bacterium
CTACGGAATAAGATCCTAATACGCTTTCGGCCGACGTCAGCCGATCTACCGGCTGAAGCCCCATCCGGCTAGGCGAATTGTGAAGAATAAATAATCACCCTACATCTCCGGGTTGGGGCAAGAGCGGTCTTAGGCCGCCCTTTTTATTTACCTTTAAAAAACACCCATTCCTTTAAAAATTAAATAATCTTCCTCCCTTTTGACGGACACCTCCGTCTGCCTAATATACACCTTATCTCCGTGTCCGTCAAAAGGGGGGAAGATTAGGTCATATCGGCAAGATGGATAATGAGCCTAAATCAATGGGCCCAAAACGCAAGTCAATCCCCAAAGGATACCTTGGATTCACTGTTTCAAATTAAATTGATGACGAGACATTTTTATAGTAATATAATATTATAATATGTGGTGGCAAGATGAATCAGATAGTAATTAATTAAAACTGTTCAGTCTAATTGTCTTAAGGAGTAATAAAATGAGATTCTATTTTTTTACGATTTTGATGATTTGCTCTTTTTCGATTACGCAAGCACAAGAGGAAGATGCAGACACCTTAGTATATAGAGTTCCAAGTGATATAATTGTCACGGCTACAAGATTTAGCATTCCATTAAAAAATACACCTTACTCGATGAATGTCGTTGGACAGAATATCATAAAAAAGCTTCCGCGTTCAATATCCATCGACGAGCCATTGAGAATGGTGCCAGGCGTAAAGTTAGATAATCAGGCAAATGGCAGCCGCGTTCACCTCTCCATTCGAGGCCAGGGGATTTTAACAGAACGCGGTATTCGTGGAATAAAAATTCTGTATGATGGAATCCCAGTAAATGACCCAACCGGCTTTGCTCCGGACTTCTTTGATATTGATTTTAATACAGTAGACAGGATAGAAGTACTGAGAGGTGCCGCGGCATCGCTTCATGGCGGAAGCGGTTCCGGGGGGATAGTCAATATTATCACTCAAAACTCTCCCAATAAGTCTCTTTTCGGTGAGGCGAACGCATGTTTTGGCTCAAATGGTTTTTGGAAGGGTTTTGGGCAATTTGGCGGAAGCGTCAATGATGTTAATTATCGGGTTTCATTTTCAAGAATGATGGGGGATGGGTATCGAATACATACTCATTTCTGGGGAGATAACTTCTATGGGAAGGCTACGTACCTTCCAACGAAATCCATTTTATTAATCCCAATTTTTAGCTGGGTCAATGTCTATCATGAAAATCCTGAGGGGATTGATCTGGCTACTTATAATCTTAATCCGCGGTTAGCTAATCCAGACGCTGTACCTTTTAATGAGTATCTGCAAACAGAACGTATTACCAACGGATTTAAATGCGATGTTGCACTAAATAAAAATAACATAGTCGAATTTGTGGGTTATATCCGAAAAACGTATTTCACTGAAGCTAATAACAGGACTTTCAACCATCGGAATATCACATCTCCCGGCTCAACAATTCAATACATCATCAATACCGGGAGTGAAGAGAATCCTATCAGGAATAGATTAAGTTTCGGTTCCGACCTCCAATGGCAGACAATCGACGAACATCGAACGGACAACCATTATTCTGTAGAAGGCGACACCATTCGTTCCAAAGAAAGAATCGAGCAGAGAGGGATAGGTTTGTTTCTCATCGACAAGGTTGATTTTGGCCAGAAATTAGGAGCGATATTCAGTTTGCGACATGATAATATCCGTAACTGTTTAAAAGACCAACTACGAATTCCGTATGACGCCTCCGGAAGCGCCAACTTCAAGAAAACTACCGCAAGTGTCGGGGCAACTTTTGCAGCGGGATCTGATATGACAGTTTATTCAAATTGGGGCCAGGGATTCCTGCCTCCCGCTACTGAGGAACTCGCACAGAATCCCGATAATTTCGGCGGCTTTAATAAGCATATCACATTTGCCACCTCTAACAGCATCGACGTTGGTTTGCGAGGATCGTTTATAGCCAATTTGAACTTCGATATAACCGCTTATTATATGAAAACCCA
>CAZFSN010000093.1:2104-12011 GCA_964521815.1 uncultured Ignavibacteria bacterium
AATTGGCTTCCTAATTCTCCGCAACATCAAATGGCTCTGGATGCACAATACGATTTATTCCAGGGCTTTTCAGTAGGAATCTGGACTGAGACCTTGAGTAAGGCTTATATTGATGGTGCTAATATCGAGTCCGAAGCAGTGAAAGGTTATACCCTTTTTGGCGCTAGAATAATCTACAAACGCGAAATCGGAGGTTGCAAAACTGAATTAAATTTTCAAGCACGAAATATTGGGAATACGAAATATGTGGCGTTCTCGGAGCCTGACCCAGGTGGAAATTCATATCAACCAGGTCCTGGAAGGGAGTTCTTTGGTGGGATTAAAATAATCCTGTAAGCTATGCTTTCAAATAATTACAAACGTATACCTGACGGGAAATTAAATTTAGCACATCTGATGTTCCATGGTAAGATTTTGGTTGCCTTAAGTTGTAATTTGGCGAATTTGACATTGTTTCCTGACTGAGGCAACTATGATCGGTATTCCGCGCTTTTTCGAGATATTAGCGACTAGATGGCTACCGTTACAGGAAATCAATCATCTTCCAAAATATTCGATTAATTCTTTCGTATTGCTACCGAATAGCGAATTCAAAGCTTACAAAAGTTTATCCGTTAGACCTTGACGCCTGAGAGTGATGTTAGAGACCCTTCTGACTTTTATTAATCTTTTAATTAATACCTAATTTTAGCTGATTTTGAAAAAATGATATATCAATAAAACTATATCTATATTAGAACGAATTAAAACGCCTTATTAGTTTATCCGGAAAAAAGTATGGTCAATATCAAAGTTTTGTGATAATAATGTGCTAGAAAAATAGTAATAAACCCGCCGGTGGTGTTGCTAATAAAAGATATAGCCCGGCAAACTTAAAAAGTATTTTTAAAGGTAGTTTAACCTGACCGCTAAAGTAAACAAAATTGCAATAGTGAAACCGACAAGCTTCTTGTTTGTTTTTATTATGTATTCAATCTTTTTTACTGAAGCTAAATCACTAAATCTTCCATTTGGTTCAAGACAGAATATAATCTTGTCCGGGGAATTGCAGACTGAATTGAAATATGATGATATTAATGGCCCTGATCAGAACCGACCGCGCTGGATTCAATCTATGTATTTATCCGGGAGCTTGAATATGCCTGGCATGCCTCCCATAGATTTAAAACTGAGTCTTTCTTCACTTAACCGGAGCATCAGGCAATATTTCAACAGGCTCAGCTTGCATCTGTCGAAAGATTGGTATGATCTGTATCTCGGCGATACTTATCCGGACTATTCGCAGTATACTTTGAAAGGCATACCGGTCAGGGGCGGCAGTATAGATATCCATCCGGGATATTTTCGGCTGGCCGTTGCTCTGGGCCAAACCAAAAGGGCTATCGAGGGCGTCGACAACAATACTCCGAATTTTCGGCAGACGATGCACGGGTTTAAAATCGGTTATGGCAAGAAAAATTCATCCCAAATTAATTTCAATTACGTTAAATTCAATGATGATGAAAATTCGATCGATTCATCAGGAATAGTCAATCCCATGGAAAATCTTGTCGCGGGAATAGACGGCATATTATCTGCAATTAGCGGTAAACTTAACATTAGAGGCGAAATATCAGGAAGCGCGTATAGCCGGGATATTAGAGGCGCGGAAATAGACATGTCCGGTGAAGTCCCAGATTTTCTTACCGAATTCTATACTCCGCGCGTAAGCAGCCAGTATGGCCTTGCCTACGTTATTAATCCAACCCTGAACTTGGGAGACACCAAATTGGGACTTACTTATTTAAACATTGATCCCTCATTTGTATCGCTCGGGTTGGCTTATAATCAAAACGATATCCGTAAATTAGGCTGTTCAATTGATCAAAGATGGGCAAATAATAAAGTATTTTTCAATTTGAAGTACTTTAATTCCAGGGATAATTTGAACGACCAGAAAAGAGCTACACTCAAAACAAATTCTGGACTGGCAAACGCCAATATCGCCTTTACAAAATCGACAGCATTGAATTTCGGTTACCATATTTATTCACAAAATAATGGTGATATTGAGTATGATTATTTCATAGGTAATATAAATCAATCTTTTATAATCGGCCTATCTCAAAGAATGAAGTTTTTAGATTTAAACCATACTATTTCATCAAATTATAGTTTAACATGGTATCGTGATGATAAAGCAGTGACATCCCCGGGCCTAAACTACGATAATCATGCTTTCAATTTAACGGCCAACACGCAATTAAGTAACTCAATCAATCTAATGACAAGCTGGAGTAGAATTTCAAATTTCCATTATGGGGGAGGAATTAGAAGTGATCGCTCGGCTTATTCTATGGGCGCGATTCATCGAGCCATTAAAAATATGCTGACCACTAACTTCATGATTACTTATAATACCGGTAGTGAACGTTCGCTAGCAACTCGTAGCTCCGATAAAATCTCTTTTAGCATACGAAGCAACTTAAGATATAAAAATACTAATGCCAGCTTAAAAATCGAACAGAAATTTTTCAATGATGAAACCAATGCGGGTGGTGATTACAACGAATTCATAATACATTTTACTATCACTCAAACATTTGGGAAGTGAATGGATATTTTACCTTAATTGTATTAATAGGAGGATAATATGTTTAAGGCAGATACTATGCTGATAACAATAAAACGAATAATAGTGCTTATTGGATTAATGTTAATATATTCCGGCCTTAATTCACCGGTTTCCGCTCAGATGCCGGGTTGGAGTGTTATTCTGCACGCGCCGCCAGGTTATGACCTTCATCTAGAAGATTTGTGGTATTTAGATATAATTAATGATGAAATTGATCCTGTAGATGTCTATTTGTACGGCACGGTGGATGAAAGCGAACGGGGCATGATGTTTAGGGGTCGCAGTAATCCGCTGATCGTGCCGCCCGGTGGAACGGCTTTCTATCCATCTGATATCGAAGATGTGTTCGACACCCAGTATGATCCTGAATTCGATCGATTCATTCAGAGAAGCGGCCGATTCCCCTTCGGCGATTATGAAGTCTGTGTCGAAGTCAGGCTGCTTGAAAATGATGAAACTCTGGGGCGATCATGCTACACATTTATCGCCACTTTACCAAGTGCCCCACGTCTGGTTATGCCTGCGGATGAGTCGATTGTTATAGAGAATACTCCCCTTTTCCAGTGGACGGCCCCGGTACCTTTACCGCCGGATGTCGCGGTTAGCTACAAGCTAAGAATATGTGAAATCCGCACGGATCAAACCCCTCAGGATGCAATGAACTCTATTGCTCATTTTGAAGAAGAGATTTTGATGGTCACATCGCTTTTATATCCAGTTGGAGGTCAGGATTTTGAAACCGGCAAGCAATATGCCTGGCAGGTTCAGGCGGTCGATGAGGATGGTTATCCAATCGGTGAGAATAACGGCAAAAGCGAGATCTGGACATTTACATATAGTCCTTTGCTATATGAAGTGGAAATACTGGTATTTTATCCTTCTATAGTGGTTACTACAACTGAAGATAAAATCTTTGGTCGTCGCAATAACCCTGAGTTGCCCCTATCGTTGCGTGAGGCAATTATCTGGGCCAATGACAATGCCGGTCCTGATACAATAGCTTTTAATATCCCGATTTCAGATCCCCGCTATGACGCCGGCCGCGGGGTCTGGACGCTTAATTTTAACAGCGAGTTGCCGGGGCTTAACGATAATGAAACCATTATCGATGGCACTATTGGTAATAATTTGTCACCGTTGACAGGACTGCCTAGTATCGGTAATTGCCCCAGACCGATGATTGAGCTGGATGGCCAGGGAATAGGACGCGGATTATTTATACCAGGGGATCGTAACGTAATAAAAGGCTTGGCTATTTATAATTTCAATGGACCCGGTATCCGTATCGAGGGCCGGGGCAATCAGGTTTTATGCTGTTATATCGGCACTAACAGTTTTCAGGAGGCGAACCTGGGGAATCAGGCCGGTATAGCTGTAAGAGTAAATGCAACCAACAATAAGATCGGATTATCCGATTACGGCAATTTGATTTCCGGTAACAGCAATAACGGGATTTTGCTTTATGGCAATGTCTCAAATACATTAATAGAGGGAAATTATATTGGCGTTAAAAGCGACGGTTTATCATCTCTTCCCAATAAAACCGGTATTTCGATTGAAAACGGGGCCAGGTCAAACGCGGTTGGCGGTGCCGGTTCTCGGACATCCGGTCAATGTAATCACGGCTGCAATATTATCAGTGGTAATAGCGAAAATGGCATCAGGATCTCCAACAGCGATCAGAATACTATCGTTGGCTGCTATATCGGACTGGGAAAAGATGGCTCGACGGCCGTCGGTAACGGCCTTGATGGGATTCTTATTATTGGTTCTCACAACAATCGAATCGGCGGCGGGCGTCCCGACCTCGGTAATGTCATTAGCGGAAATCGTGATGGCATTGTATTGAAAAGGTCTGCTGATCGAAAGTCTGTCATCAATCGAATAGAAGGGAATTTGATCGGCACTAATGCCGCCGGTACCGAGGCGGTGCCGAATCTTCATCGAGGTGTTTTATTAACAGCCGCCAGCGAAAACAACATTATTGGCGGTGATAACGAAGCTTCTGGAAATATTATTTCGGGTAATAACGGCGCCGGTATCAGAATGGATACGAACGCGAAATATAACAAGGTCAAGAATAACTGGATCGGCACAAATAACAACGAGGGCCAAATTGGCAATGGGCAAGGTATAGCTTTGTACTATGACGCCCAAAATAACAATATCGGCGGCAGGCCCGAATGGAGAAATGTGATTGCCTATAATCAGGGTGATGGCGTGCATGTTGAAGGCTCAGATTGCATAAATAATGGCATAGCCTGTAATTCAATTCATCACAATGACGGCAAAGGGATAAGCCTTCTTGGCGGCGCCAATGGAACCCAGCCCTGGTTGAGGATATGGGAAATGAATCCGCTCGGCGGAGGCGAATACTATATTATCGGCCAGCTGGATACGGTTTTCATGAATAATAAAATCGATATTTACTCGGATTCTCAGGATGAGGGCCAGTATCTTGAAGCAAGTGGAATTACTCCTGATAGCGTGCGGGTTGGCTGGTTTGGTCAAAAGGTCAGGCTCAGGGGTTCGCAATTAACGTTTTTAATCTCCGATAGTCTCGGATTGAACACTTCAGAATTTCTAATTCCGCCGTCCAATCCGGCCTATGTTGGACAGTGGCCATTTGATATGGATTACTGGGAAATCGATCCGGATAATTTCCTGCCATTAAATCCTCACTATCACGGCGGTTGGGGCAATTTCGTCCCAACAAAATACACGCATCATTTTCCCGGGATCTCCAAGATATTCGGCAGCTCGAAAATCGTGGATGTACCGGGGTTTGCTCACCGGGTTTTCGCTACCCGGGGAACGTTTTGTGGTCCCTTTATAAATTACCAGATGCCCGTTGTTTTCACCGGAGAGCTATATTGGGAGAGCTTTGTAGCTTCGTTTTTCGATACAGACAATAACATGGGTCTAAAAACGCCTCCCGGAACTGGAGTGTGTATAAATACCCAGCGTTATTTCGATCCTGACCCCAACCAGGACATTCATGATCGACTGCCATGTCCCGAGGGGGGTAAATGCGATGCCAATGATTGGCCGGGTGATAAATATACATATATTAAAGCTTTCCTGGACTCTACCGGCTATTTGCCATTATTAACGCTTGAGATAGATCGCGAAGAGACATTCGAGAAATGGAATGATCATCCTTACTGGCGGGATTTCGACGGCGTAATGGGGTCAGGAAAACCGGGTGGGGGAGCGACTGGAGTATTAAATAAATATTTCTATCAAAAACTAATCGATGGCAAAAAAGCGATTGTCATGGGGATCTGGACTCTTGATGGCGCTCATGCCGCGCGCTCGGAGGTGCATCCCGTTTCGGCACTGGCTATTCAGGAAATAGCCCCGCCTGTGAGTGGCCCAGGAACTGAAATCTGGCATTTCTTCTTCCGCAATAAAGGAAATCAATCTTTTTGCGGGTCAAATGTGAAAATAAGCGGTCACCCGTATTGGGCTTTTAGGTTTAAAGGCCGGCCTGGAGCCTGTAAGATTTACACGCCAAATGGTTATAAAAGAAAAGGCAGTTCCAGCGCAGTCACCTGGAAAGTGATACGATCCGGTAATGATGTCGTTGTTAGTACTTATCTGCCTGATAAAGACGATTGGCTTATAGGCACCGTCAAAATTGAATGGCAACAATAAAGTTTAAGAGTAAATAGGAGATAGTTATGATGTTAAGAATAATCATCCCGATGGTGCTGATTTATTTGTTCTTATCGTTTAATTCAGACGCTCAAGAAAACAGCGTTCAAGCATCATTGAAGGTCAAAAGGATGATCGAATTATCCCGCAATGTGGATATAGCCCCAAAGAAGGTTGATGATATAATCAAGCATTTCAAATTAGCTCAACAGGATTTCATAGAGGTGGTTACGCTAATGCAGGATTACCAATCGGGCAAACTCGCGCAAGAATATAAAAGTTGGATTCAGGCCGATGAAAAGTACCGGGACGAATTGGCAAAGAAACTTGATAATTATTCAAAAACTCTGGCCAGGACTTTAACTAAAGTCAATGATAAAATGTCCGGCGATCAGATCGCTATATTGTACCGGTACCTTCGCGATGAACTCTGGTACGCTGGATTTATAAACCAAAGATCAGTGCTCACCGGGCCGGCAATTGATTATAACGTTGAACCGACATTTGATTCGACCGATGAAATCAATAGCTATACTTATGAAGAACTCGAGGAAATGGAGAAAGAGGAGAAAAAATTAGAGAAGCAATATATCGAAATTGAAAATAAAGCGCTTATTTCCGATTCATTTGTGGTTATGCCGGCTGATTCTATACCCGAATCCGAGCAGGCAGTTGAAATAGCCGCTGAGGTTGTCGAGTCCGAAAGCGGCAATACTGAAATTGGACTTCCCCCCTGGGCTGGTTTCCCGCCATCTCCCGCGACCACTGAGAGTATAAGGTATCTTCTCGAGGACCAATCATTATCGGTATTGAAATATTATTGGCTCGAGCTTTACCCGATTGCCGATTCTCTGTTACATAAAGAGGTTCAAAAGAAGTGAAAAGATGATAGGATGGAGACAATGTCTCTAACAATAGTATTATTATAAATTCCCCTAGATAAAATCGGTATTTTATTTGCCCACCCCTTATGAGTTGCGCCATTTAAACTCTCGATAGAGTTGTCCAGAATCCTGTTGTCCTTGACACTCTTCATAAATCAGGATTGACTGCTTGTTGAACCAACAATGCGCACGAAATAATCAGTGAATACACTTCTTGATAAACAGTTGCTGGCGAGCATTAATTAGGCAATCCGGCACGCTATGATGTGTCTAAGCGCTTATATTTTTACTAACTCCAAGCAGGAGATTATGACGAAACCAAGAAGGTGCTGTTACTGAAATAGTAATTACTGCCCCGATGTATACTTGAAATGACAACTGTTCTTTTAGGTCAATTTTTATAAGGCCTTATAACTAACTGTTTTCCATAGAGTCCCGTTACATATTTGAAGCTCGTTGAAATTTCAAATTCAAAAGTCACAAAAGTTTGCTGAGAGTGAGGCCGGGGCCGTTTATTCTAGCAACCCATTGTTCGCTATAAAGTTAAAGCGTAAAACAGGTCATGTCACTCTTAACAAACATAACAGTTGTTTAAAAACTTAGCTTCTCGCTAATAAATCCTCGGAATTTCTATATATATAGTCATCAGTTTAATAACTTGCAAAATACCATATAGCATAATAAGATTTAATCCAAAGAGATAAAAACAGTTTATCAGAGGAGGAGGAGTGAGAACAAAATCGTTAATCGGCTGGTTGTCCGGTACCATGGTAGTGTTTGTTTTAGGCGCATTCTGCAGCCCCACATTAGCCGTGGACTTTTCAGCGGACATGATCATAACGGAAGCAGGTAACACCGCAACGAACAAGATCTTCGTTAAGGATTCAAGTTACCGCATGGAAACTACAGAAGATGGCCTGGAAATTATAGTTATCGTTGACCAGGGGGCTAACTTATCCCGGGTACTTAATGTCAATGAAAAAGCCTACATCGAAATGCCGTGCGATGACATGAGAAGCCTCGCGAACGATCCTTTTCAAGCCCTTAAAGCTACCATCGATACACCGGGAATTGAAAAAAAAGACCTCGGATCAGAAACTATCAACGGTATCGAATGCGATAAGTCTGTGTTGTTATGGGGAGGATCCAAGTTCTATACTTATTGGATGTCGGGGAAATATGATTTCCCGATTAAGATTATTCACGGAGAAGGTGAAAAGGTCGTAGAGCTTAAAAATATCAAAGAATCGACTATTGATGCTGGCATATTTAAATTGCCGAATGGTTACTCGGCAATGGAAGAATCACAGCCCGTTACCCAAACGCAGCCTGAAGCGACGAAATCAAAATTTCCGGAATGGGTTGCTAATGTGCCATCGGCAAAAGTTATGACTCCTCCATTTGAGCAGGTTATGACAGCCGGCGATATCGTTCGGATAAAAGTTAAAGACGGCCAGAGTATCTTTATCCAGGCTACCAACCAGGCGGAAAATTCCGACTTCCTGGCTGTGCCGTTTTTAAACGGCGAGCCAACAATGGACCCCTCAATACGGGCAATCAACCTTATGATGAACGGTCAATTCTGGCCTGTTACGGCAGGAGAAACACCCGGCGAGGCCGATGAGATCGTAGTTCGGGTAGATCAGGGTTTGGTGAATGTTAAAGCCGAGTATAACGCGAAATAATATTTGCTATAAACGTAATCAGTGAATTTAAGCCGAATAGGTAAGGCGTTCAATGCTTCTGGCCTATTATTATATCTGTACTTACTTCAATTCTCCAATTATTTTCGTCGTCTTGTTAACGTTAGGTTACAATTCACCGAGGATTGAGTAGGCGGACATTTGATCGGGCCTATTCCCATATCTGAGTCTATTGTACCGGATTTACTGAAAGATCCCGTGATCGTATGCGCGCCATTATCGCTTTTAGTGTAGTTGCCGTCAAGCGTTAGCACTATCGGCGTTCCGATTCTTACTTCCTCAGAATTTCTGTCGCTCTGGTCTTTAACCATTTCATCCTCTTCACCATCGTATTGCTGAAAGGTATAGGTTTTCTGCGCGTTTGCGGTGCAATCAATTCCGATCTGAACCTGAATAGACAAGCGGTTGCTATTATCATCGCCGCCATGAACGGCACTTTTCATTTGGGCCTTGAGTTCCTCGATACGTTCCAGATTGCCGGCCTTGGCCGCTTCCAATATCTGCTTGGATAGGTCATCAACCGTTGATTCCACCCCGGTAACATCTTTGGTAATAGATATCCTCAAATTATCTTCGGTGAGTTGGCATTGTCTTGACGCGTTCAAAGTCTTTACTTCTTTATCCCAGTCATTTCTCTTTGAATCAGTGCTTCCATTTTCTCGAGATATATCTTTCGAACAGTTTACATAGCCGGATGCTTCCATCCTATCGGATGTCAGCATCGCCGCGCCCTGTCTTTCAAGGTCTATCTTTTCGGTAGCGATATCGAACGCCCCCATTTGTGTTTGACTCTCGGAGGCGGTTAGATAGGTTCTGATAGGCTCATTGGTTGAATCGACATCACAGCTAAAATTGGAACTCTGGTTGAAAGTTAGTGAGCCGATCCACTCGTATTCGCACTTGATATCAATACGTTTCTTACGTATCATTTCTTTTACAATATATTCCGGATTTTTTCCGCCTTTCACACAACAGGAATAAACCTCGATAGTATCGGCTATTAATTTACAATCATTTTTTGCTTTGTAGCGGGCGTTTATCGTGCCGTC
>CAZFSN010000094.1:0-11992 GCA_964521815.1 uncultured Ignavibacteria bacterium
CCGCTACTGACGACAATCAGCTTTAAACCTCAGCCGTTCTGTGACCGATTAAAAAACTATACGGATGTCGAATTGATTATGGTTGATAAAAGCAACCGGGAAAAGCTGGTTGAGGGGATTGTTCCGAGGCTAAACAAATAACTTGAACTCGTTTATTATGGTGCTATATTTTTTTGTTGATATATCAAAAATACAGATAACAGGGTTGACTTACCAGACCTTTAGCGAGACCGAGATATCCCGCCTATCAATAATAATTATGGGCACAAATATTCCAAAGTCGCTAATGAAAATACTGAGCGATACTATAACTCAAGTGATATCTAAACTGCGTCAAGGTGTTAGATGTCCATGTCGTTAACATAATCATAAATAATTGCCAATCAAGGCATATTTTATCAAAGGCTGAATCTATTTGCTACATATTACTCTAATCCGCTTGCCTTTAGCCGATAACATTTGTATAATGTAGCTCAATTTTTTGAGAATAGTTAAATTGTCATAAAGGAGTGGACATGGCAGACAAGAAAAAAAAGGCTAAGACTACTAAAAAGGTAACTAAAAAAACGGTTAAAAAAGTAGCTAAAAAGGCGGTTTCGAAGCCCAAAAAAGCCGCGAAAACACCCTCTATAAAGAAGGTAATACCAAAGAAGACAACGGCTAAGGACAAATCGGTTAAAACCGCGCCGATTAAAGCAGGCAAATTGGTCTATCTATTTGGCGGCAAAAAAGCCGAGGGCGCCGGCGATATGAAGGACTTGCTCGGCGGCAAGGGCGCCGGCCTGGCTGAAATGACCAATATCGGTATTCCGGTACCGCCCGGATTTACGATTTCGACCGACACCTGTACTCTGTTTTATCAAAATAATATGACTCAACCCAAAGAACTCGGACCTCAAACGGCCGATGGTTTGAAACATATTGAAAAACTCACCGGCAAGAAATTCGGCGATTCTAAAGACCCGCTTTTGCTATCGGTGCGTTCCGGCGCCAAGTTTTCTATGCCGGGCATGATGGATACGGTCCTTAATCTCGGTCTAAACGATTCGACCCTGACAGGATTAATCAAAAAAACCGAAAACGAGCGTTTTGTCTATGACAGCTATCGGCGTTTTATTCAGATGTTCGGTAATGTCGTGCTCGGAATCGACAAAAGCGAGTTCGAGGAAATTCTGGATGACCGCAAGAAAAAACAGAAAATTAAACTTGATACCGAGATGAATGTCGATGATTTGAAGTATATTATCCGCAAATACAAAGAAAAAGTTAAGGAAAAAACCGGTGATGAATTTCCGCAGGATGTCCATACGCAGTTGGCCATGTCGCGGGATGCGGTGTTCCGTTCGTGGAATAATCCGCGGGCGATTACCTATCGTAAGCTAAATGCTATCCCCGGCGATCTCGGTACCGCGGTTAATATTCAGGCGATGGTATTCGGCAACATGGGTGAAAACTCTGCCACCGGCGTCGGTTTCACCCGCGACCCATCTACCGGCCAGAAAAAGTTCTACGGCGAATACCTGACCAACGCGCAGGGCGAGGACGTGGTCGCCGGTATCAGAACGCCGAAAAGCATAACCGATCTGTCCAATGAGATGCCCAAGGTTTTCAAACAACTTCGGGATATCACTACCAGGCTGGAACAGCATTACCGCGATATCCAGGATTTTGAATTCACTATCCAGGAGGGCACGCTGTATATGCTTCAAACCCGAACCGGCAAGCGGACTACGGCGGCGGCGGTGAAAATCGCGGTGGATATGGTCAAGGAGAAGTTAATCAACAAGAAAGAGGCTCTATTAAGAGTGGAGCCGGCATCTTTAGACCAATTGCTCCATCCCCAGATCGACCCCAAAGCGAATGTCACGGTTATCGCCAAAGGATTGGCGGCATCACCTGGAGCGGCTTCCGGAATGGCGGTATTTTCCTCCGAAGACGCGGTCAGGTTTTCCGAAGCCGGGAAGAAAGTAATCCTGGTCCGACAAGAGACCAACCCGGATGATATTCATGGTATGAATGTCGCCGAAGGGATTTTAACCGCCCGCGGCGGCATGACCTCGCACGCGGCGGTGGTTGCCCGCGGTATGGGCAAATGCTGTGTCGCCGGCGCCGAGGATATCAAGGTGTATGAAGTCGATCACAAATTTATCGCCGGCAAATCCGTGATTAACGAAGGCGACATTATCACATTAAATGGCACTAAAGGCGAGGTTATGGCCGGTGAAGTAGCCACTATCGATCCTGTACTTTCCGGCGAGTTTGCCACATTCATGAGTTGGGCCGATGAAGTTCGGCGCCTGAAAATCCGCACTAACGCCGATACCCCTAATGACGCGGCGGTAGCTATCACTTTTGGCGCCCAGGGAATTGGCTTATGCCGAACCGAGCATATGTTTTTCGCTCCTGATAGAATCCCGATTGTTCAGAAAATGATACTGGCGGATAACGAGATCGATCGTCGGGATGCCCTGGACAAACTTCTACCTTACCAGAAAAAGGACTTCAAGGGGATATTCGAAGTTATGCAGGGTTTACCGGTAACAATCAGGACTATCGATCCGCCTCTGCACGAGTTTTTGCCGGACAGGGAAGAGATAGCCAAGGAAATCGAAACGATGAAAGCTTCCGGCGCCTGGGAGGATGATATTAAGGCCAAAGAGAAAATTCTGGCGCGTATCGATGAATTGAAAGAATTCAACCCGATGATGGGTCATCGCGGTTGCCGTCTCGGAGTCACCTATCCGGAGATTACCGAGATGCAGGCTCGGGCGATATTCACAGCTGCCTGCGAAATGGCCAAGAAAGCCTCCAAGGAAGCTCCGATTCCGGAGGTCATGATACCTCTGGTGGGCACTGTCGAAGAGTTCAGGAATCAGCGTAATGTCGTGGTTCAGGTGGCCGAGGAAGTGATGCGTCAAACCAAGCAGCAGATTAAATACCTGGTCGGGACGATGATCGAGATTCCTCGCGGCGCCTTGACCGCCGATGAAATTGCCAAAGAGGCGGAGTTTTTCTCATTCGGAACCAATGATTTGACCCAGATGACATTTGGTTTCTCTCGTGATGACGCCGCCAAGTTTATCAAGATTTATCTCGATAAGGGCATATTATCGAGCGATCCGTTTGTCAGCGTCGATCAGGCCGGTGTCGGCCAGTTGATGAAAATCGCGGTTGAAAAGGGCCGGTCATCCCGACCGAATATCAAGCTGGGAATTTGCGGCGAGCATGGCGGCGATCCGGCCTCGATTGAATTTTGTCACAAGATCGGCCTGGATTATGTCAGTTGCTCACCCTACCGGGTACCGATTGCCCGTCTGGCGGCGGCCCACGCGGCGCTGGGCAAAACCGAGTACACGATGAAATAGAATTATTCCATTTTTATTCAAAGCCGCTTCCGGTTGGGAGGCGGCTTTTTTTTGTTGCGGAGTACGAGTTACGTCTGGTCATGTACACAAAGGCGCGACCTGATGTTAATTAACAGGCAGGTCATAGCTTCCGGCCTACGACCTGCCTGAACATCTGTATAATTAAGTTTTAATTAAGATAGTAAACAGTAGCCGAACATTTAAGTTAAGATAGCTTTATTTCTTTGTAACATCATGTAAATCAATTGATTATTATTGTCCGGTATAAACTATTTATTTTATTGACATTCCGACGATAAGACTTATATTAGCAGTTTGTATTTATTAGGCGGACATCGTCCCTAATAATGTTGATAGTGATTTGGAATAAATAGTTAATTTGGAATAAGTTAGAATTTTTGGAGTGATTGAATGAGGCAAACTCAAAAAGTAAGCTTGATTATTGTGGCGGCACTGATCCTATTGGCGTTATATGGGCTTTATCCTTCGGTCGTATTCCATTCGATGACCCTTGCCCAACAGGAAGAGCTGAAAACAAATGATCCCACCAAGTATTATTCCCTTAAAAACAAGGCCATAAGACTTGGGTTGGATCTCAAAGGCGGAATGCATATTGTACTGGCAGTCGAAAAACCTCAGGAAGGCGAGATTACGGATGTTCAGGACAGGGTATTGGAAATTATCAGAAACCGGGTTGATAAAATCGGGGTAACCGAGCCGCAAATCCAAACTTCCGGCACTAACCGAATCGTCGTCGATCTGCCGGGTTTTACTGATATTGAGCAAGCCAAGAAATTGATTGGCGAAACGGCTCAGCTTCAATTTAAGCTATTGCCATCGACCGAGGAAATCCAGGCGCTTCTTGCCAAAATAGATTCGGTTTTGGCGGCGGCTGAACCAACGGCAACTGCTGAAGCAACAATGAAAGCTGACAGTACGGTTGAAGATACCGCGATGAATGCCATAGTTGATATTTTAAGCGAACAAGCGCCGGAGCAGGGCACGCCGGTATCGGGCGAGGATGAATTTTTTACCGAACATCCTTTTACTACTTTAGTCGATCAATCCGACGGTTATCGGATGGCTGTTCCGATGACCGATTATTATGAAGCCGAAAAACTCCTGAACACGCCCGAAGTCAAAGCGATCATCCCGCCGGATATCCAGCCGGCCTGGTCGACCAGGAAATTTTATATAGGTGACCGGGCTTATCAGGGTTTGTATTTCCTGAAAGCCAATAGCGAGTTGAGCGGCGAACATCTGGTGGACGCCAGTCCCAGCTATGATCAATTCCGACGTCCCATAGTCAGGTTCGAACTTGACAGCAAAGGCGCCAAAAGATTTTCGGCCTTGACCGGCGCCAATATCCAGAAACCTCTGGCTATAGTGTTGGATGACCGTGTCGAGTCGGCGCCGACAATCCAGAGCCGTATCCGCGATAAAGGACAAATCGAACTCGGCGGCAACGCCTCTTGGGAAGACGCACAGCTTTTGGCGGTAGTTTTAAAAGCCGGCGCGCTACCCGCCAAGGTCAATATTATTCAAAACTCCGTAGTTGGACCGTCGCTTGGTCAGGATTCTATCAATAAGGGCGAAATCGCGATGGTTATCGGCTTATTAGCGGTGATCGTTCTCATGTTTTTGTATTACAGGATCTCCGGCTTAATCGCCGATTTCGCGCTGCTTCTGAATTTCCTGTTCATCTTCGGCTTCATGATTATCCCGGGAATTAACGCCACTTTGACTCTTCCCGGTATCGCGGGTATTATTCTAACGATGGGTATGTCGGTCGACTCAAACGTTCTAATTTTTGAGAGGATCAGAGAGGAATTAAGAACGGGCAAGACGGTTCGAGCTTCAATTGACGCGGGTTACGCGCGAGCCTTGCTGACCATTATCGATTCGCACGTCACTACGCTTATAACGGCCCTGTTTTTGTTCATGTTCGGTACCGGTCCGATCAAAGGATTCGCGGTGACCCTGTCCGTAGGCGTTTCGCTTTCGTTGTTTACGGCGTTATTCGTAACCAAGATTATATTCAATGTGCGTAAAAAATATCAGACACTTAGCATATAGGCGGTAGATTGCGATGATTGAAATAGTAAAAAACACCAAAATCGATTTTATCGGCATGAGGAAATTCTCATTTGTACTTTCCGGTCTCCTTATTCTTATGGGTGTAGCCGCCTTTGTGATGATTACTATGGGCAAGGCTAATATGGGCATCGATTTCGCAGGCGGCGCTATGATCCTTGGTAATTTCGATAACCCGGTGAAAGTAACCGATTTAAGAACCGCGCTTACGGAAGAAGGTTTTGGTCGGGTCGATATCCAAAGCGTTTTGGGCGAGGCTATAAAACCCAACTCATTTATTATCAAAACAATCGGGGAATCGGAAGCTCTTGGCGATTCACTGTTAACAGATGTAATCATCGCCCGGATTGACAGTAAATTTCCCGATAATTCTTTTCATGTCGATAGTATCGATGATATCGGCGGCGCCGTCGGCAAAACTCTTCAACAGCAAGCAAAATGGGCGGTACTGTTTGCTTTGATGGGAATCCTGGCATATATCTGGATCCGATTCGATTTCCGTTTCGGTGTGGCCGCTACTATCGCTACTTTTCATGATGTGATAGTAGTATTGGGTATTTACACTTTTTTGGGCAAGGAGATATCGCTTCTGCTAATAACCGCTTTGCTGACATTAGCCGGTTATTCGCTCACTGATACTGTTGTCGTTTTTGACCGGATTCGCGAAAACCTGAAACAATTCCGCAAACGGGGCGATTTCGCCGGTACGATTAACACTTCGATCAACGAAGTCCTTTCGCGAACGATTATGACCAGTACTACCACTTTGCTGGCGGTTTTGGCCCTGTTTATATTTGGCGGCGAAGTCCTTCGCGAATTCTCGCTAGCGCTGCTTATTGGTGTTGTAGTAGGCACGTATTCATCGGTATTTGTTGCCAGCCCGATCATAGTCGAATGGGAAAAGAGAAGCCCGAGAAGATTTAAATAAGATATTATTTTTATAAATGTTTTGGAGCGTTTCGCGTGAAACGCTCCTTTTTTTGGATTGTTTTTAAGGTAATACTATTATTACAAGTTCAGACAGGTCGTAGCTAAGCGTGACCTGTTTTTAAGTCCATGTCAGGTCACACCCTTACGGGCACGACCTGACATAACTTACGTGGCGTTATTATAAAACGCCCCTTTTTATTATCAGGCTATCTTAATGACAATGCTCATCTATGTAAAAAACCCTTGCAGAAACCGTTTGACAGACTACATTTATTTTCTTATTTAGTCCACTGATTGAATTAACCTGCATCAGGAGGTTTGATGAAATTTGGGAACTTATTCTGTATTATACTATTAGCTTTTATCGGTTTGGTTAATTCGGCCCCGGCTAAAACATCGGTGGCGGTGTTTGAATTTGACCCTGTCAGCATAGATCAACCGACGGCGGCGGCCGCCACCCAGATATTCCGGTCAGAACTTGAATCAATCGGTAAATATAGCGTATTCACCAAAGGCGATATTGAAACCAGGCTGCGGGACGCCGGGATTGATGATTTTTCCGCGAATGATGTTTCTGGAGCCGTCACGAAGAGTAAAACCATAGGCGCCGACAAAGCTGTTATCGGATCATTGACACAGCTCGGAAACAAAATTATGGTCGAGGTTCAGTTAATCGATATCGATTCGAAGAAGGTCGAGTTTGCCGACAGGTTTTCCTCGGATACGATTGATGACCTGGATGTCGTTCTTCAACGTCTGGCGCGGGCTGTTGCCAGTAAAAACAAGGTCGAATCAGATGTCAATCGTTTTGCCTTAACCGAGGCGGAAACAGGCGATTCGCGGCATCGTAGATCATATATGACCTCGGGGATGTCTTTCGGTTTCGGTTTTCCGCTGGGCGATTCATCCTATTCGGGTGTCGATAATTTAAAAGCTTTAGCCTGGAATATGCGTTACGAAGCCAACAGGTTCGTTGTCGATAATTCGGTCGGGGTTAATTGGGGCACCGCCAAAGTGGTAATTAACGCCCAGACAGATGAAACCGAAAACAAAGGCGTTTTTATTATCCCATGGGATATTGGCCTTCGCTATTTGTTGATACCGGAATCGGACATCAGCCCTTATATTGGCGCCGGTCTGGGATTTCATTTTATTTTCGCCGCCAAAGTAAATAGCACGACGGTAGTCGACGGCGATCAGGCGATGGCTTTGCATTTTGCTACAGGGCTGTACGCTTTCCAATCTTATGATTTCAGGCTATCAGTCGATGCTAAATATACGATAGTATTCAGCGATGCCTTTTATGGCTCGGATAAAACATCGCAACAAATAGGAATTTCTATAGGAATTTCGCGAAAATGGGTCAGCGGCCAGAAACGAATATTGTTCATATTCTAACGCGCGGAATCGATTCGGACCATATACGGGGGCAATTATGTCTATGAAAGTATTATTGCAGTGGTTATCTTTTTCGATTGAATATTCGCGAAAATCGTATTATAATAATTTCTTTGTGATTATTTTCACAATTCAATTGATTTTTTACTTTGCTTTTTATAAATTCGCCCGAAGAAGAATATAACATTTTGATAAGGAGACCTGTTATGGATATAGGCATAGCCAAGGAAGGACATCATCTGGAAAACCGGGTTGCCCTTACGCCCGCCGGCGTTAAGACATTAGTCAAAGCCGGTCATATTGTTTATCTGGAGCAAGGGGCGGGTGAGGTGTCCGGTTTTGCCGATGGCGATTATCTCAATGTCGGGGCCAAGTTGGTTTATTCGCAGGAGGAGATATTTCTGCGTTCAAAACTAATATTGAAAGTCGCGCCGCCGACAATCGAAGAGTTTAAAATGATGCCGGAAGAACAAATCGTGCTGACCGCTTTTCATCTGGCGGTGGCTCCCGAAGAAGGCTTAAAGCTTCTTTTAGAGAAAAAGATCACAGCTGTCGGCTATGAAATTATCGAGGACGATGAGGAAAATCTGCCGGTCGTAGTTCCGATGTCGGAGTTGGCCGGTCAGATGAGCCTGGGAATCGCCAGTTATTATCTGTCGAATCGCGGCGGGGGCCGAGGCATATTATTAGGCGGTGCCGCCGGGATACCTCCGGCAACCATAATAATTCTGGGCGCCGGTACCCTGGGCTTAAATGCCGCCAAATCCGCGATAGGTATCGGGGCTAATGTGATATTGTTCGATAGCGACATAAACAGACTTCGCTATGCCAACGATCTTTTCAAGAAACAATTGGTTACCTATTTGCCGTTCGAATATAATCTCGAAAGAGTTGTGCCAATAGCCGATGTGATTATCGGGGCGGTTTCGATTCATGGCGAAATAGCGCCGAAGCTGATTACCGAAAAAATGATAAAGAGCATGAAACCCAAATCGGTTCTTATAGATGCCGCGATCGATTCCGGCGGCTGTTCTGAGACATCACATCCTACCAACTGGGCCGCCGCGACATATATTACGCATGGTATCACTCATTTCTGCGTTCCCAATATGCCCTCGAATATCAGCCGGACCGCGACTTACGCGCTATCCAACGCGATTTTGCCTTACGCTTATAGAATAGCCGAAACCGGCTTCGATAACGCGATCAAACAGGATTACGGACTGGCCAGAGGGATTTACACTTATCATGGTGATCCGGTCAGGAATGTAGTTGCCAACCGTCTGGGGATTAAAGCAAAATCCCTTAAAAAGATATTGGAAGCCGGGGGGTCTCGATGAGATGGATTGACTTATATCACAGCAAGCAGACATCGGCCGAGGAAGCGGTCAAGGTTATCAAATCCGGCGATACGGTTTATGTTCATCCCGGATGCTGTACGCCGGAGTACCTGGTCAATGCTATGGTTGCCCGCAAGGACCAGTTGGAAAATGTTGTTGTCACTCACATACTCACCGAGGGTAAAGCCGCTTACGCTCAACCAGGTATGGAAAAGCATTTTCGGCATCGTTCGCTATTTACCGGCGCCAACGTCCGCAAGGCTATAAATGATGGCCGCGCGGACCAGACCCATATGTTTTTAGGCGAGGTCGAAAGGCTGTGGATGACCGATCGTCTGACGATTGATGTGGCTCTTATACAGGTTAGCCCGCCCGATGAACACGGTTTCTGTTCTTTCGGAGTAGGCGTTGATGTTACCATGACCGCCGCCCATAAGGCTAAAACGGTAATCGCTATGGTCAATCAGCATATGCCCCGCGTTCATGGCGATTGTTTCATTCATGTTAATAAGCTGACACATGTCGTCGAACACACCACCCCGCTTCTGGAGATGCCGCAAGGTACTCCCGATGAGACATCCATGAAAATCGGCAAATTGATAGCTGATAAAATCGATGATGGTTCGACCTTGCAGATGGGAATAGGTTCTATTCCGGACGCGTTTTTATCCGCTCTGGAGGGACGCCACGACATGGGTATTCATACAGAAATGTTCTCCGATGGCATTATTCCGCTGGTCGAATCCGGCGTTATAAACAATTCCCAGAAAACCCTTCACCCGGGCAAGATCGTGTCGGCATTTACACTTGGCACCAAAGCGATATTCAGTTTCTGCGATGATAACCCGATTTGCGAATTCCACCCCTGTTATTATACGAACGACCCGTTCATAATCGCCCAAAACGAGAAGATGGTGTCGATTAATTCGGCGCTGGGAATTGACTTGACCGGTCAGGTTTTCGCCGATTCGCTGGGTTTCAATTTTTATTCAGGTTTCGGCGGGCAGGTGGATTATGTAAGGGGCGCCTCCAAATCGAAAGGCGGCATGCCGTTTATAGCGTTTCCGGCGACCGCCAAGGGCGGTGCGCTTTCGAGGATCGCGCCGTTTCCGCCTCCGGGCACAGGAATAACCACCTCGCGGGCTGATGTTCATTGGATTGTTACCGAGTATGGAGCGGTTGACCTGTATGGTAAAACTGTCAGGGAAAGAGCCAGACTTCTTATCAGCATAGCCGCGCCTCAATTTCATGATGAACTGGAGAAATTCGCCAAAGAGCATAAATATATTTAGCAAGGGAATTAATTTGATTGTCCATAAGCCGGGTTTCATGCCCGGCTTATTTTGGATATAATGTATCAGGCGGCAATAACAATTTTGATAATAATAGATGTAATATTTAGGTTGACGCGGCCGGTAAACGGCCCTATCATCAGGCTATGACGAAAAAAGATAAATACAAATCGCTCGAGCTTTCCGGGGCGGAGCTTGATAATTTCATAAAAAAGCTCGCCGATAAGCTCTATGAGCAAGTCTGGGCAAACACGGCTATCGGTACCGACGAATTAATTATTAAGGAAAATCTCAAACAATCAATCGTGCTGGCGCTGAAAGAATACGCTGAATACCGATCAGATGAGTGATAGAGAAAAAGCCTGGAATCTGCTCTGTAAGTATACCGAAACCGATTCTCTGCGCAAGCACGCCCTGGCCGTCGAATCGGCGATGCGCCACTTTGCCGGCAAGTTCGGCGAGGATATCGACTATTGGGGCGCGGTCGGACTTCTGCATGATTTCGATTATGAGAAATTCCCCGATGAACATCCGTTAGCCGGCGTTATAATCTTATCCGAAAACGGCTATGATAAAACGTTTATCGATTCGGTTTTATCTCATGTCGATACCACCGGTATTCCTCGCGATAGCAAGTTGAGGAAAACACTATTCGCCGTTGATGAGCTTTGCGGTTTCGTGACCGCCGTCGCTTTGGTCAGGCCATCAAAAAAAGTCGCTGATGTCGAAGTGAAATCCGTTTTGAAAAAAATGAAAGATAAAGCCTTCGCCCGCCAGGTGTCCCGCGATGATATCAGAAACGGAGCCGAGGACCTGGGTATGCCTCTGGCCGAAGTAGTCGAAAATGTGATCGAAGCCATGAAAGCCTCCGCCGGCGAACTCGGATTATAAAATTTCCCGCCCATGAAAAACCAGTTCAAAGCCGTTCTATTCGATATGGATGGAACTCTGATAGATTCCATGAAATATCATGTAGCCGCCTGGACCGGCGCTTTTAATGAGATGGGTTACTATCCGGATGAACTGGATTTTTATCTTAACGAGGGAGTTAAACATCCCATAACCGTGCGAGATCGCTTGCTAAAATTGGGCGTTACAGATCCGGGTGAGGAGTTAATCACGAAAATCTATACCCGAAAACGGGAAATTTTTGATAAGGTTTTAGATATAAAACCTACCGATGGCGTGATCGAACTTTTAAATGAGCTTAAGGGACAGGTAAAACTGGGCATAGTTACCGGCGGTTTGAAATCGGTGGTCGAGCGAGTAGTTAAGCAGCTTTTCGATGGCTATTTTGATTCTATTGTCGATTACGAAAGTACCGATAAAGGCAAACCTGAACCGGAACCGTACATTCTTGGCGCGAAACTGATGGGTTTCCCGAAACGAAATATCCTGGCTGTCGAAAACGCGCCGACCGGGATCGATTCGGCCAAAGGTGCCGGTTTGACTTGCTGGGCGATCTGCACGACATTGGAGCCGAAGTATCTAAGCCGGGCTGATAAGGTATTCGCCGATTTTAAAGCGTTGCAAGCAGCATTGTTCAACGATAATTACATTCTTTAAAGAAAAT
>CAZFSN010000095.1:0-1689 GCA_964521815.1 uncultured Ignavibacteria bacterium
CATTTCCTCATGTAAATATCATAGTTCTATTTCTGTCCTCTCTGATTTAAGCCTATGGCATATAACCTAAAAGAACATCCCTAATTAAATTGAAATTTTTCTCCCGCGTCGCGTGTGTGCAAATATTCGGCTGTGGCGCGTAAGATGCCTTATACTAACCCGGCATCTGCGATAAGTTACTTCTCGTATTACATATGGTCAAGTATTTTTTGCGTCATTTTGTATGGGGCGGGCTTTCAAACGGGAGTTCGAGCATAAGAAATCAGAAAGAAATTATACTGCCCAAATGAGCATATATAGATGTTTTTACAAAACCGGCGAAAAAATAATGTTGGTGTTGCGGCTCCGTCTTTGTAACGCGTTGAAAAATAAAACATTATAAATCAAAATAATTCAATCAAAAGCTTGCAATTTTTATTGAAATTTGGTATATTTAAAGACTGGGCGAAAGCTGGTTTCTCGCCCTAAAACAGGATTGTTGTGGGCAAGGAAACTACGATCAGAATCGGCGAGCTGCTCAAGCAGACACTGAAGGCCGCCGGTATCGCCGAACGTGTCGACCGTCAAACGGCGGTGGCGTTCTGGGAGGAGATTGTCGGGCCCAAGCTGGCCGAGAAAACAAAAGCCTTGAGAGTGGAAAAGGATCTGCTCAAGGTAAAAGTGGTTTCCGCGACCTGGCGGAATGAATTGATTTTTTTTAAGGCGACGATCCTGAAAAAAATAGCCGATCGAATCGGCCCGGACAAAATTAAGGATATTTATTTTTACTAAATAATAGCGAGGGGAAAATTGGAAACGGATAGGACTATAAATAATATGGAAAAGTCATTGAAAGATAAAGCCGGCCTTTATGATGCCGCCACTATTCAGGTGTTGAAGGGTCTGGAGGCGGTGCGCCGCCGTCCGGCGATGTATATCGGCGATGTCGGCACGCGCGGGCTACACCATCTGGTGTACGAGGTGGTCGACAACTCAATCGATGAGGCGATGGCCGGCTATTGCGATACTATCAAAGTGACATTGAACAAGGGCGGCTCGGTTACGGTCGATGACAACGGTCGCGGTATCCCGGTGGATTTACATCCAACCCAGAAAAAACCGGCGCTGGAAGTGGTCATGACCATGCTTCACGCCGGCGGCAAGTTCGATCATAATACCTATAAGGTTTCCGGCGGTCTGCATGGAGTCGGCGTATCGGTAGTCAACGCCTTATCGGAAAAGTGCGAGGTCGAGGTATGTCGGGAAGGCGAGGTGTATTATCAGAAATACGCCTATGGCAATCCTCAGGGGCCGATGGAGAAAATCGGCAAGCGCAAAAAATCCGGCACGCGGACGACTTTTATTCCCGATTCAGGGATATTCGGCAAAACGAAATTTGGTTTCGATACCCTCAGTTCGCGCTTGCGTGAATTGGCATTTCTCAACGCCGGCTTAAAGATAATCCTGGCCGATGAACGCGAAGATGAAATCCGTCAGCAGGAATTTTACGAGAAAGGCGGGTTGGAATCGTTCGTCAAATATCTCAACGAGAACAAGAATACGGTCTACCCGCGCCCGATCTATTTTCACAAGGATCGCGATTCGGTGGATGTCGAATTGGCGCTTCAATACAACGACGGCTACGCCGAGAACATTTTCTCGTACGTTAACAATATCAACACTATCGAGGGCGGCTTCCATCTGGTGGGC
>CAZFSN010000095.1:1789-11989 GCA_964521815.1 uncultured Ignavibacteria bacterium
CTCGAGGAAAATCCATCGGTTGGCAAAAAGATAATCGAGAAATGCAAATCGGCGGCTAGGTCACGCGAGGCGGCCCGCAAGGCCCGCGAACTGGTCAGACGTAAGACCGCTCTGGAATCGAGCGCTTTACCCGGCAAACTGGCTGATTGTTCGCTGACCGATCCTTCCCTGTGCGAAATCTATATCGTTGAGGGTGATTCCGCCGGCGGTTCGGCCAAGCAGGGCCGCGACCGCAAGTATCAGGCGATTCTGCCTTTGAAAGGCAAAATCCTGAACGTGGAAAAAGCCCGACTGGACAAGATTTTGGCCAACGAGGAAATCCGGGCGATGATTACGGCCCTGGGCACCGGTATCGGGGATGAATTTAATCCGGAGAAATCGCGTTATCACAAGATTATAATCATGACCGATGCCGACGTGGATGGTTCGCATATCCGCACCCTGATTCTGACCTTCTTCTATCGCTATATGAAACCGCTAATTGAGGCCGGCCAGGTTTATATCGCTCAACCGCCTTTGTATTTGCTGAAAAAGGGCAAGCAGGAACATTACGCCTATGATGATGAAGAACGCGAACGTCTGATGGCCCGTCTGGGCAATTCCGGCATCACGCTTCAGCGCTATAAAGGTTTGGGTGAAATGAATCCGGAACAACTCTGGAAAACCACCATGAATCCCGAAACACGGACGCTTCTGCAAGTCGATCTGGAGAACGCGGCCGAAGCCGACAAGATGTTTACCACGCTGATGGGCGATCAGGTAGCGCCGCGGCGAAAGTTTATAGAAGAACACGCTAAATACGTGCGGAATTTGGATGTGTAGAATTATCGAATAGGAATCAGGCAAGATATTATACTGTATTCTGCGGCACATCCTGGCGCGATACGCTCGCATAGATTAAAGAGATTTATATTCCCCTTTTACAAAATAAACCGGATTGATAAAATCAATAAGTTCAATATTTTGCTATAATATCAAGATTCCTTAGCGGCTAAACAGTATTATGAAATAATAATCGATTATAAAGTCAGATAATAGATAACCTGTCGACTATTATGCTTTTTAAGATATTCAGAAAATCCCCCGGAGTGTTCCCAAAAGCGCTAAAATATTTATTTAATTTATGAATTATAAAGACATATCAAGTTAACATGTTGATTTGCATGGCGATACGCTGAAGTCAATTCGGGCGAAGGGATTTATTTAAAAATAAATACGACTCTCAGATAAATTTACTTCTACTATCGGTCGAATACACTAAGGTAGTACAAGGAAATTCGCGCTATTTGTTTAAAAAATGGGGTATTTAAGATGGCCACAAAATGGTCCGGCGATTTGCTGTCAGGAAATCCAATAATCGATTTTCAACATAGATTAGCGTTGGAGACGATTAAAAAATTAATGATGCGGTTGAGGTCTGGAGATGGCCTTGAAACCTTTAAGGAGGCGCTAATATTTTTCGAATGTTATTGTATCGAACATTTCGGCGATGAAGAGAAGATATTAGAGGAACATAAATATCCCGACCTGGAAAACCATAGGGCTGAACATAAAATCATGACAAATGAAATAGAAAAAATGAAAATACGTTATGAAAATGAGGGATACTCTCAAAAACTGGGTCTGGAGAGCATGGCTATCATAAGTAGCTGGCTGAAAAAGCATTTCGATAAAAGCGATCGTGAGATGATTATATTTCTCAAACAAAAATATCCCATCAAAAAAGAAATAAAAGAACAAATAACGGCATAGCCATATTAATCATCCTTGACACCTTCTGTCTTACGGCAGTACATTTAAAGAAAAATTTGCCAAACATTCTATTGCCATAAAGGAGGATTTTATGAAAACCTTCATTTTGATGACCAAGCTGGCGCCGGAAGCCTGCCAGGATATGAAAAATCGCGGGCAGAAAGGCCGGGCCTGGCTGGAACAGGTGAAGCAAAAATGTCCGGAGGTGAAATTTATCGCCCATTACGCACTTCTGGGGCCGTATGATTTCATGGATATCTACGAAGCCCCCGATGTTGACACCGCGGCCAAGGTTTCGATGATCAGCCTGGCCAATGGCGCTTTCACCTCGGAAAGCTGGCCGACTATAACTTATAAGCGTTTCGTGGAACTATCCAGCGAAATATAACGCGGGTTTAATATTTGGCGACTACCGGAAAATAGCCATCTTTTACGCGATAAAAAGGCAAGATGGTGTTTAGCCTGATTTTTATTTAACTTAAGGACACTGGCAAAGTTGTTAATCTGCAAAAAATGTAACACAAGTTATTCTACCGATCTGCCCCGCTGGCGCTGCGATTGCGGCGGTGTTCTCGATTTGGAATTCCAGTCATCATTTGATTTGAAGAAAATCGCCAATCGCAAACCAACTATGTGGCGCTATCGGCAGGCGATTCCGATTAATCAGGATATTAATATTGTATCTATGGATGAAGGTTTCACGCCGCTATTGGATATCACTGTCAGCGACAGACATGTACTAATTAAACAAGATCAATTATTTTCCACCGGTTCATATAAAGACAGGGGCGCTTCGGTTCTTGTCAGTAAGATTCGCGAACTTGGCATAACTGAAGTAGTCGAGGATTCCTCCGGTAACGCCGGTTCGGCTATCGCGGCGTACTGCGCCCGGGCCGGAATTAAATGTCATATTTATGTACCGGCGAAAACATCTCCCGCCAAGCTAACCCAGATACGAGCTTATGGGGCAAAACTGAATTTGGTACCCGGTACCCGCGAGGATACCGCCGAGGCCGCTTTACTGGCGGCGGAAAAAATCTATTATGCCGGCCATAGCTGGAATCCATATTTCCTGCAGGGCACGAAAACATTCGCTTTCGAGGTTTGCGAGCAACTGGGCTGGCAGGCGCCGGATACGGTTGTCCTGCCGGTCGGCAACGGGACACTTCTGCTGGGAGCTTTTATAGGATTCCAAGAGTTGCTGGTATCCGGGATTGTCAATCACGTACCGAAAATCATCGCCGTCCAATCCGAAAATTGTGCCCCGCTTCATGAGATATTCAATAATAATTTGGATAAAATACCATCGGTTTACGTATCTAATACTATAGCCGAGGGGATAGCGATAGCCAAACCGGTGAGGGCATTGCAAATTGTAGACGCGGTCAGGCAAAGCCGGGGTCATTTTATTACAGTTAGCGATAATGAAATCAGGCAATCCCTTGATGAAATGAGCGGTCAGGGATTCTTTATCGAACCGACCGCCGCCGCCGCGATTGCCGGGCTGAGAAAGTATATAAGCCAGACTGATTTGAATGAGTTAATCGTTACGGCCTTTACCGGACATGGCCTGAAAGAGGCCGGAAAAGCAATGAATTAATCAATTTGATGAATTTTAGAAAGTATTGTACAAAATGAGTAAAGTTAGTAACCATAACGCGCATTTTATCGCGTCAAGGAAGGTAAAACAATGGAAAAACATATAACAGTTGTAGCCTGGCTTAATATAGTCTTTGATGCAATGGGCATCCTGGTGGCGCTATTTCTATTTACGATGCTGACCGGTATTGGCATTGCCAGCGGCGAGGAAGACGCGCTGGCTATAATGGCGCTTATTGGAACCGCGCTGGGTTTTTTCTTATTGGTAATTTCCTTACCGGGTATTATCGGCGGTATAGGAATTCTCAAGCGGCAGAACTGGGCCAGAATTCTTCTTCTGATTGTGGGCTTTTTAAACCTGCTTAATATACCATTTGGAACCGCTCTGGGTATCTACACTCTCTGGGTGCTTTTTAACGACGAGACAATTAAGCTGTTTGCTCGACATAATTGAGAAATAATCGATTCTTTCTTTTGCCCGGTGTCAGGGTTAATCGATTATTAATTAAGCCGCAAAGATAGCTCTATTTGTTTATATTACATCTATTGCCTAAACCGGCCGCAACCTTTCCTGACCTGAGATAGTTTAATTACAGAATGAAAGAAGCGTTCCAAAACGGTAATATAAAAAGATCGGGGCGTCTGTATAGACTTGGATCAATGTCGCGGCAAACAGAATAAATTTGTTGCCATTGATAATAAAATTTATCATTATAACTATATGCTCTGTCATGATAACCCCGTGATTTGGCTTTGAGTGACAGGCAAGGTTATTGATAATGAAGAACGGGAATTTTAACACTTTAAATAAAGAATTATTTTTATGAGCAACGACATTTATTCAATTATAACCGGTACCGGCAGTTACATTCCGGCCCGGAAAATTAAAAACGATGATTTTCTTAAAAGCGAATTTTATGATAGTGACGGCTCCAGGTTTGACAAAAGTAATGAGGAAATTATCGGTAAGCTTCAGGAGATTACCGGTATTACCGAACGGCGCTATGTCACGGATGAACTGGTAACATCGGACATGGCATATTTCGCCGCCGTGGAGGCCCTGAAATCAAGCGGGCTCGACCCCGAAACATTCGATTATATTGTGGTAGCCCATAATTTTGGCGATGTCAAAGCTGACAACAAGAGATCCGATTTTGTGCCAAGCCTGGCGGCCCGGGTAAAACATCGCCTGGGCATAAAAAATCCGCATATGGTGGCCTATGATCTTCCCTTCGGCTGCCCCGGCTGGCTGCAAGCGATGATTCAGGTCAACTATTTTATCAAGTCCGGGGATGCCAAACGCGCGCTGATTATCGGCGCGGAAGCATTATCGCGAATCGCCGATCCGCATGACCGCGATAGCATGATTTATGCCGATGGGGCCGGCGCGACAATTGTTGAGGCCGCCTCGAGCGATAAACCAATTGGTATACTTTCGCATGCCACGCGTTCCGATACGTTGAACCACGCTTATATGCTCTGGATGGGGAAAACCTACAATCCCACGAATAATAATTCAGAAATTTTTCTGAAAATGAACGGCCATAAACTGTACACGTACGCTATCAGTACGGTGCCAATAGTAGTGAAAGAGAGCCTCGATAAAGCCGGCCTGACTCTAAATGATGTCAGCAAGGTCTTGATTCATCAAGCCAACGCCAAAATGGATGAGGCGATTTTGAGGCGACTGTTTAAGCTATATGGCGTTAAGGAAATTCCCGATAATATCATGCCCATGACCATATCTGAACTGGGCAATAGTTCGGTGGCAACCCTGCCAACCCTGTTCGATTTACTCCTTAATAATCAAATCGATGGTTATAAGACAGCCTCCGGCGAAATAGTCGCTTTTGCCTCGGTTGGGGCGGGTATGAATATCAACTCCATTATCTACCGAATACCCTGATACTCGGTTTTTCGACCGAATTATAGCGGACTAAAGTGCAATAAACAGCTAAATTGCCCGTATATTCTTCCGAAAATATATTTATAATGTTAATTGTTCAATGGTTTGAAGATAGGGAATTTCACCATGAGTGTTAAGGCGATTACCGGTAAATATTATGAACTTGTCATAAAACTGTATAAGAATATAAATAGCGACCAGATTAAATGGATCAAGGCGATGAACGCGGAGTTTTATACCGCCGAGATTAGCCAAAAATTCAAGTTGAGAATATATAAAAGCGTCGGTAACCTGGCAACCAGATATCTTTTTCGGATGTATGATAACGGTGGTATCATGATTTTCGAAATCAATACCGAAAAAAACGGTCAGGACCGGGTCGTTATCAATGGCGAGAGTATGGTGATAAACGATATTCTCGAGGAAATTTACGAGTGGGCTTGCGCTTATTCATCTGATATTATCGAAAAAATCGAAACAGTCAGCGAGATGCTGGATGATTTGACCGCCGCGAAACAAAAGCAAACAGGCTAGTAATTGACCCGGCGCCAACAATAGACCATAATTTCATAAATCATTTGATATTTTCCGGAATTTCACTTTATTAAACGCGAGTGCGGATTTTTTATAGATGGATCAGCCGCCGTATCAGGGGAAATATATATGTTGAAAAAAATCGCGGATTTTTTCTCAAATAGCATATCGATCGAAACCAGCCATCAGCCGGCCGATATCGATCATAATCTTAAAGTCGCTACCTGCGCGCTGTTAATCGAGATGGCCTCTATCGATAATGAGTTTGACCTGGTCGAAAAAGAGCGAATCACCGGCTATTTCAGGGATAATTTCGGTTTGACCGAAACTGAGATAAAACGGCTGTTCGATTTGGCCAAAGAACAACTCGATACCCGTATCGACTTATGGGGTTTTACCAATTTGATCAACCTCAACTATTCGACCGAACAAAAAATGAAAGTGATCGAGATAATCTGGGAGGTTATCTATGCCGACGGCAAGCTTTCCGCGCACGAGGATTACCTGGTACACAAGCTATATAAGATGCTTAATTTGACGCATAGTCAGATGATTGAGGCCAAGTTGAACGTGCTTAAGCGGCGCGGTGAAGAATAGCGGTTATTGAGCCATCGGCGATTTTTGCCGGAATCCGAAAATAAAAACAATCATACTTATAGCCCCAAACGCGGCGGCGGTAAACATATTATATCCCGGACCCAAACTCCAGAGCCAGGCGCCGACGAATGAGCCGGAGGCGGCGATTAAATCCCTTATAAGATAATATAAACCGACTGAGCTGGCTGTGGATGTTTCCGGCGCCAGTGCTATCAGAAGCGACTTGCGGCTGGGTTCGCCGAACTCTTTTAAGCCCCGAATGATAAAAGCGATAATCAAAAGCCAGTAATTGGCTGAAAAATAAAGCATGATCGGGAAAAGCGTAAAAAAGAAAAACGTGGCTAACACGAAAGGTTTCTTGCTCATCCGGTCGGCGAAATTAGCCACCGGGATATAAATCAGCATCGACACCACCACCTCCAGCGCCAGAAGCAGGCCGAATTTTCCCGCCCCGATACCGAGATTATTGATCGCGTATAGAATCACAAAGGCGAAAGGGATACGCTGGCAATAACGAGCCAGGATATCGGAAAGCAACAGAATTTTCCAATCACGGTTCATCTCCCGCCATAAGCCGGTTATATTCAATTTGGGGGTTGACAGTTTTTCCTCGAATTTTATGCGGCTAAGTAAAATTATTCCCGCTATACCGCATATCACCGATATCATTAAAGCTGTGCGGATGCCGGCTATAAAGCCCATCGAGGCTACCAGCGCCCCGCCGATAATCGGCCCGAACGTGCGCGGGATCCGGTTGACTATCGAGATCAGCGACATGCCCATCACATGCTTGCCCGAGGGCAGGGCTTTGCCGATAAATGCGAACAGGGCCGGTTGAGAAAGATTCGACCAACCCAGATAAAAAAACATACCGATTATAACTGCCGGCCAGGAAGGGAAGATCAACAGAATTATATAGCCCAGTATCGAAAAACCGACGAAAAATATCATACAGCGGCGAAGTCCGTACCGGTCGCCGACTATGCCGCCGGGGAAACCGTACACGGCCGCCAGTACGGTTTCGATAAAATCGCTTAGCCCGATTATAAAGACAGTCGCGCCGAGAATTTCGAGATATTTGGGGATAAAGCGAAGCCACATATGCTCGCCAACGCCGATTACTACGATCGACGCGAACAATAAAGAGGTGCTTTTTTGTATACCCAGAAACGAAAAAGCCCTTTTAAGATAATTACTCATCAAGGTAAATTACCAGACCCAACTCAAAGTCCGCAAGTGGTATTTATCCTGCCTACAATCAGCTTGACAGGATATCGAACGGTGTTGATATAATCAAGTATGATTATCAGCGCCAGCAGACGGACCGATATACCGGCTTTTTTCGTCGACCGTTTCATGGAGGATCTGGAAATCGGCCGGACGGAAATAGTAAACCCGTTTAATCCAAAGCAAACTAAAGTTGTCGATTTAACTCCCGAAGCGGTGGATGCTATCGTATTTTGGACCAGATATCCCCAGCCTTTGCTGAAATATCTGGATAAAATAAGTCAGGCCGGATATGATTTTATCTTCTTATATACGGTCACCGGTTATCCGAAAATCCTGGAGCCCAATGTGCCGGAGATTGTCAAAACCATCGACTGTTTTAAAAGGTTAAGCGATATGATAGGCCCGGCCAAAGTAATCTGGCGTTATGACCCGATTGTCATTTCCCGAATAACCGACGAGGCTTTTCATCTTGAGAATTTCGAAAAGCTATCTCATATGCTTTCAGGGTACACTCCCAAAGTCATAATCAGTTTTTTGGATTTTTACAAAAAACTCGGACCGCGTTTCAGAAGGCTTGAAAACGAATATAATATCGTAGTTGATAATATTATGCAGGTACCTAAAGAAGCGATTGGTCTGGCCCGGCAGATTAAAGAAATCGCCGAAAGCCATAATCTGGACATTCAAACTTGCGCCGAGGAGGCATTTTTAACCGAATCAGGGATTAAGCCGGGGGCTTGTATCGATAGTCAGTATTTGTCTGAAATTTTCAAAAAGCCGTTCCCATCAAAAAAAGACTGCCATCAGCGCGCCAGTTGCCTCTGCGATGAAAGCGTGGATATAGGCAAATACAGTACCTGTAAATTCAAATGCGTTTATTGCTATGCTATAAGATAAGCGTTTTGATTTTAAAATCAGTGGCTATTTAAAAACGCCAATATTTCATCTGTTTTCTGCCAGGAATCGATCACGAGGTCGGCGCCGGCCTTGCGCAGTATTTCCGATTTAAAAGTAGCGCCGGCTTGATCACTGACCGCGGCGGCCAGTATGCCGATATCATGCGCCGCTTCGATATCGACCGGCGTATCGCCGAAATGGCAGGCCTTGATATTTATCATATCAGTTGCCCGTTTCAAAGCCGCGCTGATTATATCGTTTCGTGATTCAGCGTCATCGCCATACCCGCCGAATGTAAAATATCGACCGATATTCGTGCCGTTTAATTTCCAGTCGGCGAATTTCCGGAAATTGCCGGTGGCTATGCCGAGTTTATAATCGCGGCTATTTAAGGCTTTTAGCAAATCTGTCACTCCCGGCAGGACATAATAATCTGTGGTCGCCTGATGTTCGGGATGGCTGTCGAAATAGGCGAACATCGTATGAAACAGACGATCCAATCTGGTATCAAGCAAATCACCATCGACCGCCAGCCGCTTTAATAGCATTCTCATGATTGACCGGTCGGTCATGCCATACATCTCCGGCTTTAAATAATCCAGATAATGGAAGCTTTTGATATTTAAAATATTAGCGAAAGCGTAATCAATTGCTTCAACTTTTAGCGTAGGCACGTTGGGGTGACGTCTGACCAGCGTACCGTCGACATCGAAAGTCAGTATATTAACAGCCATGCGGTTATATAGATATTTTCTTTGGCAAAAACAAGCGAATTGCAATTTAAACCATCTGAAAGTTGTCGATAATATTGATAATTATGTACTAATCCACTGCTATCCAATATTAGCACTTTTTACCGGCGGGGGCAGGAATCCTTTCCTGCCCCGAGAGGCGCAAATGGTACCGTCAGGAAAGGATTCCTGACGGCGCATAAATTGCATAATGAACCGTCTGAAAAATACAGATAATCATATAAAAATCAGAAAATAATTTTAATAAATATCACCCCCCTCATGCCGATAATAAAGTACTGAGTGTGATATTATGAAAAGACGTAAGAAAAAAAACAGCCGCAAAATGGAATTCTTAAAAGCCGCGATTGTGGTGATCTTAATCGGGCTGGTTTTAAGGATTTTCATTGTTATGCCTTATAAATGCGCCGATACGGATATGGAAAGCGCGCTTTATCAGGGCGATTATCTCATTGTCTCGAAACTGTCTTACAGTTCCGGTACGCCTCAGGCGGGCGATTTGGTGGTATTCGAACATCCGTTTAAAATCGGCGATATGAAAGCGGGACGGGTAATTGCCATCGAGGGCCAGACAATCGAAATTATCGATAAGACAGTTTATGTCGATGACGCGCCAATCGCGGATTACGCCAATGTAACGCATTCAGATAATAGAATCCTTCCTGAAAACTACTCGAATCGTGATTATTCGCAGCCGGTTCAGGTACCCGCCGGAGCGGTTTATATTTTGGGCGATAATCGTGATACCGCCGAGGACTCGCGTAATTTCGGCCCGATTAATGTAGATAAAATCGAGGGCCGGGGCATATTCGTTTACTGGTCATGGCGGCCCGATCCCGACGCCCCCGAATGGGAAAGCCCGTATATAATCCCCGCCGTGCAAATACTGTTTTACAATCTGTTTCATTTCCCGTCTCGCCTAAGACTGGACAG
>CAZFSN010000096.1:0-11858 GCA_964521815.1 uncultured Ignavibacteria bacterium
TGCCCCGGGCTTCCAGCTCCTTGGCTTTGGAAAAAACCACAAAAGCGGTTTCGGTACCCAGGTTTACCAATCTATCCGCGAGTTTCATTTTGACCTCCCTTCTCCATATCTAAAGATTTTTAATCATATATCATAAATATTGCCGAATATAACTGCTCAGGTTTCGGGGCAATAATAACCCCCAAAACAAATCGATTGTGAAATAATTCACTTTCGCTTTCAAAAAAAAGCTTCGATTCTTGTATTATCAATTTCAAAACAGCCAAAAACCGAAAAGTTTAAAGCCTTAATTTTTCGATTTCAAATGGGCTAAAGCGCCGCCGGCTAAAAGGGCTGATAAAACAACGTGAGTCCAGGCTAATGCTTGCAAATTATCCGGGATTAAACCAAAAATAATTCCGCCAAGGTAGAACAGAAATCCCGCGCAGGCTATGGCTATCAGCGTCATCAATTTCCACATCGCGTTTTTCGATAAGTATATGAACATGTAAACAAGATAAGCCAGCGCTATTATAAAGGGAAAACCGGAGTCGAGTTCAACCCCAATCGTACCGATATTGACCGCCAGAAAAAGCAGCACGAAACCGTTAAAGCCCATCCAGAATTTATGTGTGAGAAATGATATCTTCATCATAGTTAATTTTATTATTAATATTCTTCAAAAGCAAGCTTTTAAATTCATTAAATTTATAAAAGCGTATATTCGGCGGCCCTATTACAAGGCTTTAATTTTAATAATGAATTGCTCGACTTTTTTCCGTAAAGCCGATCGACTGGAATTATTCTCGATTATATAATCAGCCAGCTCGATTTTATCTCTTTGAGGAATCTGCGACGCGACCCTTTGCCGGGCTTGCTTAATGCCAAGGCCGGCGCGGCAAATGCGCTTCAGCCGAATATCTCTTTTGGCGTTAACAACAAGGATTAGATCAAACCAGTTGGCTATTCCCCATTCGAAAATTAAGGCAGCATCGACTACAATAAAACGCCTTCTATTCTTTGTTTTAGCTGTCATCTCTTGTTTCAGCTTTTTTAACAATAGCGGATGAATTATGCTGTTGAAAACCGCTAATTTCGCGCCATTATTAAATACAATTGCCCCGATTTTACGTCGATCCGGCTTATTCTGCCTATCTACGATATCCTCACCAAAGAAATTAATCAGCTTCCGCCTTAGATTAAGATTATTGTCCAGCAAATCATGCCCAATAGCATCCGCGCTGATTACTTGAGCGCCATTCTCGGTAAGGATTTTAGCGACTTCCGATTTACCCACACCCGGTCCGCCGGTCAGACCTATCGTTAACGCCTTCTTAATCTTGCTGACCATTAATGAGCCTCCAGCCAATTCTCCCCCTCGCCCAGGTCTACCTTAATCGGGACTTTTAGCTTCAAAGCGTTCTCCATCTGATCAACAACCATGAGCTTTAGATATTCTTTTTCAGTCAAATTCTGTTCAAAAACCAGCTCATCATGCACCTGAAGAATCATCTTCGATTTTTTGCCTATAAGTTTTTTAGCTATCGCGATCATAGCCAGCTTAATCAGATCAGCGGCGGTACCCTGAATCGGCGTATTGATAGCGGTCCTTTCGGCAAACTCCCGGGCCTGCCTCGATTGGGCTTTGATATCGGGCAAATAGCGCCGACGATGCAGAAGCGTTTCCACATAACCTTTTTCGCGGGCATAGGCTTTGATATCATCCATATATTTTTTAACTCCGGGATAACGATCGAAATAAGCGTTAATATAATCCTGGGACTCGCCGACGGACAGCTCGGATTGTTGTGATAATCCGTAAGCCGAAACGCCATAAATAATCGCGAAATTGGCTGTTTTGGCCGCCCGACGTTGATCGGCGGTGACATCATCGAGATCAATGCCATAAACCTCGGCGGCTGTCCGGCGATGAATATCCTCGCCGCGTTCAAATGATTCCAGTAACGCCTTATCGCCGGCGAAATGAGCCATGAGCCTCAACTCGATCTGCGAGTAATCGGCCGATAAAATATTGTACCCCTTGGCAGCAATAAAAGCTTTGCGAATCTCCCTGCCCAACTCGGTCCTAATAGGAATATTTTGCAGATTGGGATCTGATGACGACAGCCGGCCGGTAGCCGCCACGGTTTGATTGAAACTGGTGTGCACGCGTCCGGTTGCCGGGTAAACAAGTTCAGGAAGAGCATCTATATAAGTCGATTTTAGTTTCATTAATTGGCGATAATCGAGAATCATTTTGGGTAGAGGGTGTATATAAGCTAATTTCTCAAGTACGCTGACATCGGTGGATTTATCCCCGCCTTTGGCCGTTTTTTTGGAGGATGGCAGGTTCAGTTTATCAAATAGTATGCCGCGAAGTTGAGTCGGCGAATTGATATTAAACGAGTGACCAACCTCGGCATAAATCTCCTCTTTAATCTTGTCCATTTTTTCGCCATAATCGGCCGACAGTTCGTTTAAAAAATCGAAATTTATCATCACGCCGGTTTTTTCCATATCACCCAATACCGACATTAAGGGCATCTCCAAATTGAAAAAAAGTTTATCGAGTTTTTGCGCGCTTAAAAGCGGGAATAATTTATTCTTAAGTTTGAGCGTGTAATCGGCATCCTCGGCGGCGTAAAAAGTCGCTTTATCAACGGGGACAACCGAGAATGACAATTGTTTCTTGCCGGTCCCGATCAGCTCGGTTATCGGCTGCATGCGATAGTCAAAAAATTCGTCGGCCAAAGCATCCAGTTTATGCGACCTCCGGCCCGGATTAAGCAGGTATGAGGCTATCATGGTATCGAAATACGTATTTGCCATCCGCAGACCGCAATTATCGAATATTTGCCGATCGTATTTCAAATTATGGCCGATTAATTTGGTTTTCGAATTGAATAACTTTTTAAATCTCGATATTACATCTTCAAACGGCAAGTTCTTATTTTCTTGATCGTGACCGACAGGAATATAGAAAGCCTCGCTTTCCTTAAAGGCGATTGAAATTCCCAACAGTTTCGCTCTCAAGGCATCTATAGAGGTGGTTTCAGTATCGATAGCGGTTTCGCCGGATTTCTCCGCGGCATTTAAAATCGAATCAAGCTTGTCTAGAGTTTCCACGGTTTGATAGACATTCTTCGCTGTCAGGTCGAGAGCTTGTTGTCCTTCCATGATATCGGCGCCGGCGAATTTTTTATACAGCAAACCGAATTCCAAATCCTTGAAAAGCCCGGCCAATTTTGGCTTATCCGGCTGAGTCATCCGAAATGACTGTTCATCGAATTCAATCGGCGTATCGCAATCGATAGTTACCAGCTTGTAGGAAAGACGCGCCAGTTCCTGATTTTCTTTAATCGATTGCGCGATTTTCTTCTGAGTAACTTTTTCGGCGGATTTGATGACGGTGTCGAAATCCCCGAATTCCTGAAGCAATTTCAAGGCTGTTTTTTCGCCGATTCCGGGCAGGCCCGGCACATTATCGGAGGAATCTCCCATGAGCGCTAACAGGTCGATTACTTTTTCCGGCGGGACACCCAGCTTTTCCTCAACCTGCTTTTTACCGTACCATTCGAAACTTTTAGGATGTAAAAGTTTAATTCTGTCATTGACCAGTTGAAAGAAATCCTTATCGCCTGTGAGCATGCCGACTTCATAACCGGCCGCGGCCGCCTTACAAGCCAGTGTGCCGATAACATCATCCGCCTCGAATCCCTCTTTCTCGATTACCGGGATTCCAAAGCCATCCAGAACTTCCCTGATTTTAGGCAATGAATCGGCCAACTCATCGGGCATCCTGGCCCGGGTCGACTTGTATTGATCGTACAGTTTATGGCGAAACGTCGGCACGGGAGTATCGAACACACAAGCCAAGTAATCCGGTTTAATTTCATCCATCAACTTTATTAACGAGCCGGTGAAACCGAAAACCGCGCTGGTGTTCTCGCCTCTGGAATTGATTAGCGGGTTTCTGATAAAAGCGTAAAAAGCCCGGTAGGCCAGAGCCGATCCATCTATTAATATCAAAAGCTTTGACATTTATCGATATAATCCATTTTCTATAATATAATTCTCCACGCCGACAGGGACCAGTCCTTTAATCGACTTTCCCTGTTTGATGTATTCCCTTATCATCGTCGATGAAATATCCATTGGAGGCATGTCAATAATTTTGATCTTGTCTTTATATTTCCCGGCTATCCGGCTATGAGGCCGCATGGCGGCGACTACTTCAGCCAGGGTAAAAATATCTTCGGGATTTTTCCAGGTCTCAATATCAGAAATATTATCACCGCCTATGATAAGATAAAAAACAGCGGCGGTAAACAGTTTTTTGAATTCCCGCAGGGTTTCACAAGTATAGGACAGACCGGAACGGTTTATTTCGATATTGGATATCTCGAACTTGCCGTCAATCGCAAGCGCCAGTTCGAGCATGTCGAGCCGGGATTTTGAATCGGTGGTTTTTAAGTGTTGTTTGTGCGGATGAATAGCTGTCGGTACGAAAATCACTTTGTCCAGCTTTAAAAATTCCAGGGCGGACTGAGCCAGTACCAGATGCCCATTATGGGGAGGATCGAATGTACCGCCAAGAATTCCCAGCCTTGACATTTCAACTTTCGCTGTTTGATGCCAATTCGGTCAATTTATTTAATTTGCTTTTCGCTTTATCGGCCAATTTATGATTCGAAAATCCGACAAGGAAACTTTCGAATGTCTGTTTCGCCTCTATTTCTTGCCCTAATGCCATTTGCGTTTCGCCGGTATAATAAAACGCCTGGATAGCCCAATCCGTAGCGGGATAATTATCGCGCACAAAACTGAAATAGGTCAGGGCCGATTGATAATCGTGCATTTTAAAATATAACTTGCCGGCCATGAACGATTTTTGAGCGAGTTTATCCTCGAGCTCTTTCACCCGCTGTTTGCTATCGCCGACATATTCGCTGGTTGGAAAGGACGAAAATAAAGCATTGAATTCATCGATTGCCAAATAAGTTTCGCTCTGGTCAAGGCTGTACTTGGGAGATAACTTGAAATGACACATCCCTATATAATACTGAGAATCATCGGCCAGCATTGATTGCGGGTAAGATGTCAGAAGCCGCTTGAACTCACCGGCGGCCAGGCCGTAATCCTTCTGATTATAATGACACATACCCAAATAATACTGAGCCGTATCGACAACCGTATTGCCGGGATAAGAATATATCAAATTCTCGAACTCGGTCTGGGCTTTAAAGTATTTGCCCTTGTCATATAATCCTTTGGCGAGTTTAAATTGATCCGCCACCGGCAAAACCTGCCTTGGTTTTTTCGAACACCCAAAAATCATTAAAAGAGATATTAATACGGCCAAGTATTTCACGCTGAGTCTCCTGTCAATCTACCTATTAATAAAGAACAAATAAACCAAACCTCCGACAGTCGCGGTCACCGCCAGAGGTTCAAGATATCTCATCATTCCACCACCCGGCGCGGCCGGCGACAATTGATTATACCTGATACTGGCAATATAGTTCAATTGCGATTGGTTCACTTCATCGGAATATTCGAAATTTCTAAATCCAACAAAATTATGCCCATTCCCGGTCACGTGGACCAATAATTGCCCCGTTGCCTGTCGTTTTATAAATCTCTTTTTTAGAAATCCCTGCGATTGGCCGGCTGAATATTTAAAATCGAAGGCGCTAAATGACACATCAAATGCGTAATCGCTGTCGCCGGGGATAATCTCAGGATTTTCGATAACGAAACCCGATTGGATTAGAGCCGATTCAAAACCATCTATAGCCAGTTCATCGAGCCCCTCTAATGGTTTGATTGTCGCTGTAGATGGTCTTAGATTCAAACTGTCAATCAAAGACAACGCGGACTCTGAAATTGTATTTACAATAATTTGTTCATTAGTCAATGGCTGATCGGCAAACACGATATCAATCGGCGAGCCAATGAGTATTAAAAGCGAAATTATTAAAATCATGTTTTTCATGTCATTCCGATACTTTGACTTCCGACCATTTAACTTCCGCCAAATCGACATCCTTAATAATAGTTTCGACAAAATCCCCGCTTTTTATTCCCGGTTCAGCTTTAATCATGTAAAAACCATCGATTTCCGGCGCTTGACGATATGACCTTGCCTCATAAAAATCGTCGGCCTCCGGCGATAATCTTTCAGCCAGAAGCTTCTCTCTACGGCCTATCTGTGCCTCGGCCCGTTTCAGCGATATGTCCTCCGCTATTTCGTACAGCAATTCAAACCGCTCCTCGGCCAGGTCCTTATCGACTTGTTTATCGAAATCGCAAGCCGGGGTTCCGGTTTCCGGGCTGTATTTAAACACGCCCAGATAGTCGAATTCGGTTTGTTCCACGAAATCCAAAAGCTCCCGGAAATCGTCATCGGTTTCGCCGGGAAACCCAACCATCAAAGTTGTCCGTAAAGATATGTTATTATCGATTTTCCGCAAATGATTTATTACACGCCTGATCTTTTCCGGCCCGCTTTGACGTTTCATCAAACCAAGCATTTTTTTCGAAATGTGCTGCACAGGTATATCAAGATAGCGGCAAACTTTATCAATCGCCATCAATTTATCGATAAGGCTTTCATCGAGATGCGCCGGATGGGCGTACATTATTCTCAGCCATTCTATACCATCAATTTTAGCCAGCATTCGGCACAGGCAAGCCAGATCGGGAGCGCCGGCGATATCTTGCCCATAGATAGCGGTATCCTGGGCCACCAGGATTAATTCCTTGATACCGTTTTTGGCGAGATATTCAGCCTCCTGCATAATTTTAATGACCGGCCGGCTCTTATATGGTCCCCGTATATCGGGAATTTTGCAGTAGCTGCAGCGATTATCACAGCCATCAGAGATGACCAGATAAGCATAGGGAGTTTCACCGACAACGCGGTTGATCATACCGGGATCATAGCAATAAGCCTTATCCCCCGATATATAGCGCAATAGCGCCTCCACTTCGTCAAATCTGAAAGCGGCATCCAGAACAGGGATATCGATCTTAATAGTATCAAGCGCCGGGTAACAGCCGACGGCTATCAAATTAACACCGTGTTTTTTGAATTTCTCAAGCTCTTTTATCTCACCCTGTGTTTCTAAGCGGGCTTGTTCTATGAAAGCGCACGTATTTACTATAATATGATCGGCCTCATCGGGTGAATCGGTTTCAACCAACCCCAGGCTATTCAAGACGCCCCTCAAGTTGTCGCCATCGACCTGGTTTTTAGGACAGCCCAGATTAAGGAAATAATAGCTTTTATTTCGTGTCATTTAGCTTAATATCGATTTTTGATTTAATATTAACAGGCACACTGCCAAGCCCCGATGGCAGACCGAAAGCGGCCAGATTCACATCGGCATCGATAACGAAATCGCCGGTGTTTTCCAGCAATCGGCCGGCGCTATTTTCCAAATAAAAGAAACCTTCGCCGGTCAACCGGATATTTTCTTCGCCGGATGACGCGCCATCAGCCGAGAAAATAAATTTATGACTATTTTTATTTTCTTTGTCAACATATGTATAATTCATCCGGGCTAAAATTTCGGATGGCATCTCGCCGGGCATCTCGATTTCATAATTCAGCGAATCGGTCCACTTATATTGAGTACCGATAGCTTTTTCGGGCAATACCGGAAAAAACCGTTGAATCATCTCCTTGCCCTGACGAGCCGCCACCGAATCGCCGCCGGTGAATGCGACTATCTTGCCTCGCGGCGAAACGGTATAGTCATATGATGAACCGGGTTTCAGCGCTCCCCATTTTTCTCCATTATCCGTGAAAGCCGAATCGCCGGCGACTATCACTATGCTAATCTTGCGAAACACCGCTTCTATCGTAGCCAGACCGTCGCTGCCGACCGATTTTGTTATCAGGTCGACCTGAATATTCACGTTATGTTTCATTTTATCGAGATTTAATAACTCAGCCAGACTGCCAAGCTCATGGATTTCCAGATAGCTGTCAATAGTTATGGTATAAGGCAATATTTCATTGACTTTATACTTATACCTGAAAGTTTCCCCCGCATAAGCGGCTGAAATTAATAATAAGCATAAAAATACGATGAGGATTCGAAAATGAAATTTTCTCATAAATAATTTGCCCTCTAAAATACCTTCACTCGCTGATATCAATAAACTCGACGCCGGCCGGCCTTTTAATCACGAAATTATCGGCCGGAATATTTTTAGAAAAAGATTCCTTTTTTATATCGAATATGACCTTATTGCCGTTCGTATCGAGATATTCTACTCTGCTAACAGCGCCATTATCGGCAAAATAGATATCCAAACTATCTGGTTCCATGGTTTCATCGATACTTTTCAAGGCGATATTATTACCCGTCACCTTCAGTATTTCGTAAAATGTCTGAGAGGTGTCCAGAAAATCGAAAGGATTGAATACCCGGGTGCCGATTGCCCGTTGGATTTGCTTATGATTTACCAGATATGTCCAGACAGTATCATCCGAAGCGTATATTTGTTGGTCCGGTGATACGATAAACAGGCAATCGGGCTTGCGAAAATATAATTCCACCAGCGCTGACTCCGGTTCATCAAAAATCGGTGAAATTGATATCTGTTGAATTCGCCAATAAACGGTTTCGTGTTTCAGATAATGCTCTTTCAGCTTATTGGGGTATTCGGCCGTAAATGACAACACCACCGGAAAAAGGACCATCGCGCAGATAAAAATAACCATTAAAAAAACAGCTTTTTTTATACTATAAGTATTTTGATCGGTTGAGTAAGTATTTTCAGACATACTAAAAATCTTGGCTAAACATCTTCATGTAAAAATTCATGTACATATTCCTCATCGACCAAAACCTCTCTGGCTTTGGAACCATCATACGGCCCGACGATACCCGATTCTTCCAGTTGATCGATAAGCCTGGCGGCCCGTTGATAGCCTATTCCCAACCGCCGTTGTAATAACGAGACCGATCCCTGCTTATGTCTGACAACCAGTTTTACCGCCTCTTTATAGATAGCGTCGGCCGTCGGGTCATACTGGGTGACGCCTTTATCATCCGTTTCGAAATTCTTGATTCGTTTGGCCGTGTACTCCAGACCGCCTAAAACCTTGCAGATTGCTTTAGTTTCAGCGCTCGATATAAACGCGCCATGGACGCGCTTGGGTTCGGGAAAAGCTGGATTCATGTACAGCATATCGCCCCGGCCCAGAAGTTTTTCTGCGCCGTTCATATCGAGTATTGTTCGCGAATCGACTTTGGTGGCTACCTGGAAAGCTACCCGGGTCGAGAAATTAGCTTTGATCAAACCGGTGATAACATCCACCGATGGCCGCTGGGTAGCCAGAATAAGATGTATTCCCACTGCCCGCGCCATCTGCGCCAGACGGGTGACCAGAGTCTCGACTCGATTAGACCCGACCATCATCAGGTCAGCCAGTTCATCCACTATTATCACCACGTAGGGGATCGGTTCATCAGCCGCCTCATTGTAATCGGCGATATTCCGAACACCGGCTTTAGCCAGACGGCGGTACCGATCCTCCATCTCGACCACGGCCTCGGCCAGGACTTTTTCGGCGTACTTCATCTCCGTGACGACCGGTTTTTCCAGATTCGGCAAATCGTTGTATACGGAGAGCTCAAGCATCTTGGGATCGATCAAAATCAAGCGTAAAATTTCCGGCGATTTCTTATAAAGCAGGCTGGTGATAATACAGTTCAAGCAAACAGATTTGCCTGTGCCGGTCGCGCCGGCAATTAGAAGATGCGGCATGCTGGCCAGATCGACCACATGAGGTTGACCCGAAATCGTCTTGCCCAGAGCCAAGGGGAGCATATAATCGGAATTCTGGAATGAATTGCTGCCGATTATTTCCTTGAGATAAACGATTCGGCCTAAACGGTTGGGGATCTCCACGCCGACAGCCGATTTACCGGGAATTGGCGCGACAATCCTGATTCGCTTGGCTTTCATCGCCAACGCCAGATCATCGGCCAGATTGACTATTTGCGATATTTTGACTCCGGGCGCCGGCTTAAACTCATAGCGAGTGATAATCGGGCCGGGATATATCTCCACCTCGCCGTTGGCCAGGCGGACGCCGAATGTCGCCAGAGTATCTTTCAAGACCTCGGCGGTGGATTCCAATTCCTGTTTACTTACCGAACTCTCATCCACCGGAGCGTCATTTAGCAAGTCAAGGGTCGGGAAAACATAACCGCCGGCTGAAGTTTCCCCGGCTTCGGTATCTTTTGGTGCAGCAGTTTTGCGTTTAGAGGGCGATAACTGTTTCGTGCCGGGTTCATCTATAGTCATCAAGTCGTCCTTGGCTGAACGGCCATCGCCAATCTCACTTAAATCCGGCTTGGTTATCAAATAGGTTTTTTTCCTGGGTTTTTTGATCCTGATAATCCGTCTGAGCAGACCCGGCGTGGCGGCTTCTGTTTCGATTTCTTGTCCGGGCGCGATTTTTGTCGTATCCGATTCGCGCTTTTTCAGTTTTATTTGTGTAAGGTTATGCCATAGCCCGAACATTCGATTTTTAATAGAAGCAAATATGCCGAAAAAAATCAAATATTTCTTGCCCATATCAGATGGCATTACCCAAATAATGCCGCCTATAAGTATTGAAATGACGATTGTATACGATATAACCGTGCCGGTTAAAAGGCGCAATATTTTCGCGCTATAATGGCCTATCAGACCGCCTAGCCCCGGATCAACCGAAACGAACGATTGATTGGCTGATTTCAGGGAAAAAAGCAAGCCCAGGAAATAGAAAAATAATGCCGTAAGACCTATTTTTTTTAAAAGCGGCAGTAAATTCCTGTTCAGAGAATAGCAAAACGCAATCGACCACAGTGCTAAAGGTAAAAGAATCGCGAGATAACCAAAAACCGATAACAGGCTATAGGCAATAATCACGCCAATTACCCCGCCCCTGTTCTCGATACTCTGAGAAAACAGGCTGGTGACCTCATTTTTAGAAAAAGAGTTAATAAGCAGTGTCGAATCGTTAGCCTGACTGTGAGTAATGATGCTTATGGCAATCAGCAGACCACAGATAAATATAAGTAGCCCCAGAAGGCGATTTTTCTTGACGGTACTTTTCTTTTTCGATGTCATGGCGAAATTGTACTATTCATTCGGCGACGTGTCAATCTATTTCGAACCCTGAATTATAATTATCAAGATAGTTTCACGTTATATTATTCTGCCATAAACCTTTTTATCGATAGGTTTCGGGTATGTTCCGGGCTTTACCAAACTACCCTGATATCCGTATAGGAATATCAAACTAATAAAAAACCCGGTGGAACCCGGGCTTAATCAATTTGATAAAAGCGATGTCTAGAAATTATTTGACAGCGTCTTTTAACGCTTTGCCGGCCTTAAATCGCGGAACGTTACCGGCGGGTATCTGGATAGTCTCTCCTGTCTGCGGATTGCGCCCCTCGCGCGCCTTGCGTTCGGATATCACGAATGTGCCGAAACCGGACAAAGTAACCTTATTGCCTTCCTTGAGCGTATTAGTAATCGAATCGAATACCGATTTCAATGCTTTCCCGGCCTGCGCTTTGTTAATTCCGACTTCTTCCGCGATTCTGTCGATAATCATTTCTTTATTCATAACCTCTCCCTGTTTTTCCGGTTCATCTTTATTCAACAATTCAAACCTTAGCACGGTTTCCGTATGGTGTCAATATATTTTTTTACTAAAAAATATAAATGATTATATGTTCGTTCAAAAGCCGCGCACACCGCCGACTGATTGTTCAACTTTGATCTCACTGATTTGTTTTATGTATATCCTGAAATAATATCCTGCTAAACTTCCCGTTGGCCGCCAGATAAATTCGCCGGCCCAG
>CAZFSN010000097.1:0-3199 GCA_964521815.1 uncultured Ignavibacteria bacterium
TATTAATTTCATTCGCTCTCATATCACAAATTTGATAGTAATAAAGCTCACGCTATCCTATCAATACAATACTAATAAGTTTTATAAATTTAGTCCAATTAAAATTGAGAAAAGTTGGCTTATTGTGTCCATAGCGGATATCCTATCTGACAATTAAAAGATTGGCGCACGTGGACGTACACCAAACGCAATCGGGTATTACATTGTAAGGGCGCGACCTTGTGTGCGCCCAAGAGAAGGGGCGCTGGGTTTGGGCATACATGAGCCCTTCCGCCCCCGGGTCGAGCGAGCTGCGACCCCTACATATTATTCTCGTTAAGAAGCTCCTGCTTCTAAACGGGCTTTCCATTCCTAAGCAGAATCTTAGGAATGAGTCGAGCCTGCCGCCCTTTTTTAATTATTTGCAATATCCGCTTGCAAAAAATAAAACAATCGCATAAAATCTTAACCGGGTATGAATCAAAATGGGCAATTAAAACATCACCAAAAATCTTTCGGTGAATTGCACTCATCGGTGCAGGTCAAATACCAATCGGCCTGGCGACGGTTATTCGCGTTTATCGGGCCGGCTTATCTCATAAGTGTCGGCTATATGGACCCCGGTAATTGGGCCACCGATATCGAGGGCGGCGCCCGGTTCGGTTACAGCTTGATCTGGGTGCTTCTGATGTCCAATGTCATGGCGGTCATTTTGCAGGCTCTGGCCGCCCGGTTGGGCATTGTCACCGGCAAGGATTTGGCTCAAGCCTGCCGTGCCGATTACAACAAAGGCATCAATTATTTCCTCTGGGTTTTAGCCGAAATAGCTATCGCCGCGACCGATTTGGCCGAAGCGCTGGGCACGATTATCGGTTTGAATTTATTGTTTGGTTTGCCGCTTTTATGGGGTTGCGCCGTCACCGCTTTCGATACATTTCTGCTTCTGGCTATACAGCGTTTTGGAATTCGTAAACTGGAGGGGCTTATTATTATGCTGATAAGCACGATCGGTGTCTGCATGATACTGGAGGTTTTTTTCGCCAAGCCGGAATGGGGCGGCATAATCCGTGGCCTGGTACCGAGTATAGGCAAAGAAAGCCTGCCTATAGCTATCGGCATAATCGGCGCGACAGTCATGCCTCACAATCTCTATCTGCACTCGGCGCTTGTCCAGTCGCGTCAAATCGACAAGGGCATTATCAGTAAGGCCCAAGCCTGCAAATATAATTTGATCGATTCGGTAGTAGCCTTAAACGCGGCCTTTATAGTCAATGCCGCGATTCTGATTATGGCGGCCGGCAACTTTTTCGCCAAAGGGATCGTGGTGACCGAGATTCAGCAAGCCCATTCGATTTTGGATTCGACTCTGGGCACGACTGTTGCCCCAATCGCGTTCGCGATAGCGCTGGTGGCCGCCGGGCAAAGTTCGACCATAACCGGGACAATGGCCGGTCAGGTGGTCATGGAAGGTTTCTTAAACCTGAGGATCAGGCCTTGGGTTAGACGACTTGTCACTCGTTTAATCGCCCTTACCCCCGCGGTGATAGTAATATCGCTTCTGGGTGATCACGGCAGTTATCAGCTTCTGATATGGAGCCAGATCGTGCTCAGCCTGCAATTACCGTTCGCTATAATACCTCTTTTACATTTTACCTCCGATAAAATAAAGATGGGCGCGTTCGTTAATAAATCATGGGTATTGGTTTCGGCCTGGGCGACAACCGCTATAATAATCGCGTTGAACGGTAACCTTGTCTATCAGGAGCTTAATAATATATTAAATCGGGGCGGCATTCTAGGAAAATTGGTCGGCTTTATAGGCTTGCCGCTAATTATCGTATGCACCTTGATTTTAATCTGGATTATTATCGCACCTTGGGTAAAAGAACGGAAAAGCTGGGAGGCCAAGCCATCGGTAATCGACAAAATATCAATTGCCGAACCCGCCGCCGACCCGTTTACCCATATCGGGGTGGCGCTGGATAATTCGGAAGTCGATGAACTGGTGATTTCCCGCGCCATGTCGCTGGCGAAAATTCACAAAGCTCAAATCACCTTGATACATGTCACCGAATCGCCGGGCGTGCAGGTGTTCGGTGAAAATATGTCCGATGAGCATACGCGGAATGATATAGTTTTTATCAATGAAGTGGCTGAAATTCTGAAGCAACAGGGTTTCAAAGCCAATCCTATTTTGCGGGCCGGACGGGCCGACCGGGAAATAATAAAAGTCGTTCGGGAACAAAAAATCGATTTGCTGCTGATGGGCGCGCATGGTCACAGACTTATCGGCGATATGCTGTTCGGCGAAACTGTCACCAATGTCCGGCATAATCTCGATATTCCGATAATGGTTGTCAAGGAACCGGCGTAAATTTATATTGCGGTTATTGCGAGGAGCGGAGCGACGCGGCAATCTGTAAGTCGCTGTGCAATATACATCCAGATTGTTTCACCCCATTTCCAACGGGGATCCGCAATGACGGACTTTGAAGTTTTTCAACGCTCCCAGGAGTTTAGGAACCAGAAGAATAAGAAGCAACAGAAAATCCCGAAATATTCTAACATTTTTTCGAAAAATCAGGTATAATAGGAACATGGCAGAGAATTATCGCAAATTCCTCGATCCGGCCACGGTCAGCAAATTAGCCGGTATGGAGTTGAAAGCCCGACTGGTAGTTGAGGGTTTCATCGTTGGCCTGCACAAAAGCCCGTATCATGGCTTCTCGGTGGAATTCGCCGAACATCGCCAGTATATGCCGGGGGATGATATCCGTCATATCGACTGGAAAGTATACGGCAAATCCGATCGGTTCTATATCAAGCAGTTCGAGGAGGAAACCAACCTTCGCGGGTACATTCTTCTGGATGCCTCCGCCTCGATGGGCTACAAATCCGATGGCATCTCCAAGCTGGAGTATGGCTCCTACCTGGCGGCGGCCTTGTCTTATCTTATGCTTCGTCAGCAGGATTCGCCGGGACTTCTGGTTTACGATGAGAAAGTGCGGTCGTATGTGCCGCCGCGGGGCGCGCGATCGCATATAAACAATATTCTCAAGGAATTGAACCATATCACGCCCTCGGAGAAAACCGATGCCGCCTCGTCGTTTCATGAACTGGCCGACCGGATAAAACGCCGCGGCTTGATCGTGGTGATCTCTGATTTGTTCGATAATCCGCAGAAGATGCTAACCGGCCTCAAGCATTTCCGTCACAAAAA
>CAZFSN010000097.1:3299-11703 GCA_964521815.1 uncultured Ignavibacteria bacterium
AAGGCGCTGTTCGGGTATCTGGCGAAGCGGGCGAAGCTGGGATAGAATTTAACCTGACTATTTCCCCGTGTTGTCGGGTCCCCTGACCCGACAACTACTATTACCTAGTAAATACACAGAGTTACAAAATGCTTGACTTGGCATGATTAAAATAGTATCCTAAAATCATAAGTGTAGTAAGCTCATATTCGAGCAGAAGGTATAAAAATATTGGCAGTTCAAGAGCTTTAATGAGTTTATTAAGTCTCATCTTCGGTTCGCCAAAATCTAAACGGCGCAAGCTTGAAACGCGTAATTTCAATGAGTACGAGCAATATAAGGACAAAAACGGCAAATGGCAATTTTCGCATAGACGGGCAGCCGAGAAGAAATTAGGCGGCAAAATATGGAATAACTATGTAGTGCATCATAGAGATGGCAACAAAAGAAACAACCGCTATGAGAATTTAGTGGTGATGCCGCGAAGCAAGCATTCAAAGTTACTTTGGTTGAAGAGGATAATGGTAGATTAAAAAAGATTAGAATAGTTGTCGGGTCAGGGGACCCGACAACACGGGATAGACATAAACGCAACAACGCTAAATAAGATTTACATGGCAATGGGGATTGACCTAATAATGATAATAGGAATGAGGATAGAAGCAATTCAGCTGTTTGATAATTCCCTCGATAATAGGAGATTAATTTTCTGCGGATAATATAGTCGGTAGAGGGGGGTTTTTAACTCTTTAAATGGAGGTACAGAATGAAAAAGGTGATAACATTTATTCTGATATTATTAGTTCTGGGGTGTGCACAGCACTATCAGAAGCGAGCTCACGAGCTCAAATGAGAAGAAATACTTATATCGATAATCATCCTCAATTAAGCGAATTTTTAAAAAAACAAATATTTCATGGGGCTGTCTGCATAGGAATGACGCCAGAACAAGTAGTCGCAAGTTGGGGAAATCCAAACAGTATTAACCGCACTACTGGGGCCTGGGGAGTGCACGAACAATGGGTATATGGGACATATATGTATGGGGGGAAGGTAAAATATCTTTATTTTGAAAACGATACACTTACGACAATTCAGGATTAATTTATGCCCAAACGCCGCAAGAAAAACCTCGATGAGCTACCCGATGACAAGCTCCTGAAGCCGATAAATATTTCATTTGTAGAGGATGGAATTAACTCGAAGTTCATCATCAGGCTGCACCCCCAAGCCGCGGAAATTATAGAAGAAGCTAAACGCCGCGGACTGAATGATATCAAGCGCAGGAAATTTCGCCGTAAAGGTGATTAAGTGTATAATTTCCCGTGTTGTCTGGTCCCCTGACCCGACAACTACTATGCTATGGATAGCAGATGCCCTTAAGATATAGAAACTCAATCGAACAGCCGGCCGTCTTCTTCATAACCACATCCACCTACAACCGCGAACCATTTCCAGATTACCCGGCTTGCTTAAGTAAAATTGAAGACATCATGTTCGAAACAATTAAAGATAAATCAATAGTATTGTATGGTTATGTGATTATGCCGACACATATACACTTGATAGCTGGTTCAAATGATGGCGGACCGGGTATATCGAAGTTTATGCATTCCTTTAAAGGGAGAGTCAGAATAAACTTGATAACCTCCGGCAAATTCTGGCAAGACAGGTTCGATGATTTGTTGCTAACGTCATCAAAACAATTCGAGATTAAGCTAAATTACATTCATTTTAATCCGGTGAAATCCGTTTTAGTGGACACGCCCGAAGAATGGGCTTATTCGAGTTATAGGGATTGGCTAAATAGGGATGGATCAAGAGGAATTGTATTCGATTTCGAGTGGATAGAATAGTTGTCGGGTCAGGGGACCCGACAACACGTGATACGGAAAAATGCAACCATCTTTGCAACGCCATCCCATTGTTATAACATTGATTACGAAGATTTTAAAAAATTTATGCAACTGATTATGCAACCCATTTTTCTATACCTCAGACTGGAAATGAAATAATATCTTGACGTTTCTATCACCCCTTATTCAAGCTACCGCACAGCTTCCACCCTAAAATACATGGACCAAATAATCCCCATACTAAACCATAAAAAACCGGAATAAAAACCCAACCGGATTGTATAAAATCCGTATTAATAGCAGATAGCATCAAACACGATGGGCGCGCTGAGGAAATAAAATTTGAGCTGATAGCAATATCAATATAAATTGGTTGGTGTTCGTCCCCTTGAAACATAAGGCGGTTTGTTTGCAGGTGAGGATGTACGCCAACCAAACTCTCAGGCGGTAACAGTTAGCCCCCCCTTGTTGCCGCCTGTTTTATTTTCTGCTCATCAGGCTGACCAGCCAGACAACCAGAAGCGACAAACAAAAAGCCGGCACCAGTTCATAAAGCGCGCCGGAAAGTGCCGGGATATTTTTCCAGATGACAACGGTCACAAAGCCGACAATAGCCCCGGCGATAGCGCCGGTGGAGGTGGCCTTTTTCCAGAGCAAGCCCAATATCAGAGGCGGCGCGAAAGCGGCCCCCAAACCGGCCCAGGCGTACAGCACAAACGAAAAGATCACCCGGTTGGCGGTCAGCGCCAGAAGCGTGGCCAGCAATCCCAGGCCGACAACCGCGATTCGGTCGATATTAATCACGTGCCGGCTATCGAGGTCCTTGCCGGTCAGCCGGGCATAAAGATCGTGTGATATCGATGATGAGGCAACCAGAAGCTGGCTGTCGGCCGACGAGCAAATCGCTGCCAGCACCGCGGCCAACATCAGGCCCGCCAGCACACCGGGCAATAGCTGTATCGAAATTATCGGCAACGCCTGCTCGGCATCGCCCAGAGTACCGAATACCGCCCGGGTAGCCAGACCAAGAAAGACCGCGCCGGTGAATACGAATACGCCCCAAGTCATAGCTATGATCCGGCCGCGTTTGATCGACTGGATATCCTTGACCGCCATGTATCGAATCACCACATGGGGCTGACCGGGATAACCCAGGCCGATACCCAGCCAGCCGATAATCAGACCCAGAGCCGCGAAACCGAATTTTTTTGATGTTATATTAACGAGATCGGGATTAATAGCGGCCAGTTTGGTAAACATCTCCGATGGCCCGCCCGCGTGATATATCACAATGATCGGCAGAAACACCAGCGCTATCCACATCAAGGAACCCTGTACGAAATCGGTCCAGGCAACCGCCCGGAAACCGCCGCTGACCGTATAAACTATCACAATCCCCGCGCCGATTAGTACACCCAGCGAATATTTCAGATGGAATACCGCCTCGAAAGCCTTGCCGGCGGCATTGAACTGGGCCGCGACATAGGCGGTCATCATGAAAAATATGACAATGACCGATATCCAGCGGATAGCCATAGCTTTGTCTTTATAAATCGAGGCCAATAGATCGGGGATCGTGTAAACCTCATGGGTTGAGGAATGTTTCTGGATTGGCCGAGCCATCACCCACCAATTGAACGCGTAGCCCATAAGGCATCCGGGCACTACCCAGATAGCCGCCAGGCCCTCATTGAACGCCGTACCGACCAGGCCAAGCGTGACCCAGCCGGATTCGGAGGAGGCTGAGGCGGATAGGGCTGTTACCCAGGCGCCCAATCCTTTGCGGGCCAGCAAATAATCCGAGGTCGACCGGGAAGCGTATTTGGCCGAATATAAGCCGACGAAAACTATGCCGACAGTATAAACTATAAAAGAAATCGTCAACGCCAATGGTGATTCCATTTAAGTCCTCCAAAAAAATTCGCGTTTCTAGTCATAGGCTAAAAACAGCGTTTCTTGAAATAAAATATTACCAATACTGTTTTTATCATATCACGTCATCATAGGTTTGACAACACTTTTATAATAAAAAAGGTTATTAGTAATGCTTATGGTTAGAGGGCTATATTAAAAAACCGGAGTCAACTGACTCCGGCTTAAAACAGATTTTTTATTTACTGGAATTTAAGCAACTATTCGATAATTGTAATGCAGCCTTCCGGACAGCTATCAGCGGCATCGCGACAGGCTTCTTCGGCGTCCTCCGGAACTTCATCTATAATAACCTTGGCTTTATCGCCATCCATTTCAAAAACTTCCGGACAAAGATCGGCGCAAATACCATCGCCACTGCAGAGTTCTTGATCGATTTCGGCTTTCATTACTTTTCCTCCTGCTTGGATTTAATTGTCATGCCTATCTATAATGCCAGGCATATTTTTCTCTTAATTGCTGGCGAATATAGGCTCTCCCTCCATATCTGTCAAGCATTTCGATTGTTAAAATTAAAATAAATAAGTAAGCATAATCGCCTTCTAACTCCTTAAATAATTTGCCTTTTTAAACCGGCTTAATTTCAGAAACGACCGGACAAAATCAAAACCCGCATGATAGAAATAATGCAAAATGATAATTTCGATTTTGAAGAAAATGCTTACTGGCTTTAAAAAATTATCTGGAGAAAAAATTTTACTTATAGTACTCGCCGGTCTCATAAAGCTCCTCATCCCGGCTTTTTTTCCATTGTATTAGCACTAATTCCGCCATTATGATGTTGGCTATCATGATCGCGTAAGCGATGATATTCCCCGCAAAGGCGATATTCGCGTACGAAATCAGGTATTTGGAAATCAGACTTATAGCAAGCGATACCAGGGCCAGCAGGATAATAACAAATGATCTTTTGATATGCGGTTTTTCCAGATAATAATCTATAATAATTTTCCAGTATTGCCATCGCCCATCCGAGGCTTGCACTTTGTTATTAACGATCAGGGAGGGCTTAAATAGCCTAGCTTTTAATATTTGGAAGCCGATAATTTCGGCGGTTTTATAAATAATAAGGACTATCGCGAACCAGATTAAATTATCAGAGATATAGCATAACAGGCTCAATGAAAAAGCCATCAAAATAACCAGAGGCACCAGCACGGCCAATGGCACTTTGGGGATAAATTCATGGAAGAAATTTTTATAAACCAATATTTCTTTTTGGACGGCGGCCAGCCAATGTAAAGCTAAAAACACCACCGCGAGCATTAATAAAATCGAAAGAACTAAAATCGCGTTCAACTGCGTCGGGTTTTGCCTGAGCATCAACGGAATTTTGTTCAAAATATATCCGACTATTCCCAGAGATAGAATGATAAACAGCCCGAAAATATAAATCCGGTTAAGCAGTTTCCATTTTTTCGAAAATAGATTTATTCTTCCCATAGCCAATCCGCTAATCGCCTATTTTGGCATCATCTATTACAAAACGGCCAAATATCAGATAATATAACATTTGGCCAAATATTACATATAATTTATAAAAGGCGATTTGGCAATAGAATTGTATCTTCACGCAAAAACGGTTCCTGATGATAAATGCCCTTAATGTTTATATATTATCTGTTATTACAATCCGGATTATGGCTTCGGGATGTCGCATGGCTTCCATCCCGAAGCATAATCTTATGTGTTTATAGGGGAATTGGCATTTTCTTCTTGACCAACCACATTCTTCAGGATGGAAGTTTACGACATCCTGAAGAACGTTTCGGTAAAATTATTAGACCCCGGACAGTAGTGATTATCCGTCCTAAAAAACGGCTTGCCAATCAATCGAATTTCAAGCAAGCCGTTATAGAATACAGTTTTTGATTACTTTTGTCTAAACTTGCTGGATTCCTTCCAGAAAACGCTGATCGATTAAGATATATTTATCGGCGGCCTGGCGAAGCAGAAATGAACCGCCCAGATTGGCCACTTCAACATGCTTGCCGAGTTCTTTGATTTTCTCGACCACGACCATAAAATCCTCATCGCCGGAGACCAGGATAGCGGTATCATAAGTATCTTTGAAAGCGAAAGTCAGCATATCAATTACGATATGAGTATCGACCCCTTTTTCGACATATGTCGGCGTGGACACGAAAGTGCCATCAGGTAAAACATGCCGAACGTTGCGTCTTTCCAGGCGGCCGAAACGTTTGGTTAAATAAGGTACGGAATCCAGCGAATCAAAAAACGATTGCTGCAGTCGATGTTTGTCATCATCATCTTCCCTGTTCAATGGCGCATTATAGTAATATGTGCGGATTAGATGTCTATCGCCAGCTAACCTTCTGGAAAACTTTTCGAATTCCACATTCGTTTTGCCGATTACATGTTTCAAGCTATGATAAAGATTATTACCATCGATAAAAATCATTACCCGCTCATTTATTATACGGCCCATACCATTTTGATAACGATAATCGTTCATGCGATGAAATCTCCTTAAATAAAAACATATTCCTGAAATAATATTTGTTTCTAATTCCGGTTAATATCACATAGCAAATTACATCTTTAAACCGGTGTTCTGATAATTATTCTTCCTCCGACCTCCTTTCAAACCTTCTTAGATTTAACCTCCGATTCGCGTCCAAATTTCCCAAAATACTTATAACCAGCCCTCAAAATAGTTATATGCTTTCTAAATTTAAGAGTTCACACCAAGAAAATTCGCCAATTCAATAATTCGCATAATTATTCTTCAATAATCCTCGTAACTAAAGACAATATGCCTTCAGGCGAGGCCCAATATTACTTCAATTTAACGTTTTAAGTGCATTAAATCAAGATATTTATGTTGATACCTAATTTCATTGATTATTTCTACTATATTTCCCATTCCGGCAACTCACGGCTTTCTGCCTGCGACTTGACAAAATATCTATATGAATAGTCGATAGGACAGACGTCTGTAATATTCGGTCTTTTTATCACGGCAAGGCGATACAATTTTGTGCAAGATGTTTCATGTAATTAACATTATTAGCCATTATTACACGCGTTTCCGGCCAATTATCTCGCCTGGAACGCCTTGAAACAGCCATGTAGCAGTGCTTAATTTATAGCATATCAACAAGTTATGATTTTCATGATGGCTGCCTTCAACACTGGCCCTGTTTTTGATAATTATATAGTCAAAAGAAAAGGAGAGAACATGAAAAACAGATTTATCGATTTGTTAATAGAGAAACACAGAAAAGCCGAAGAGATCGCCTTAAATGAATCCTGGTCATTGAATAACGATAAGGACGATCCAACCAAATATAATCCCTGGGAAGATAATCCATTGAAGGATGATAATAAAAATTAAGTGCATTGGATATACCCGCAGGCTCGCCCGGCCCCCGTTTCGAACGGGGGTTTTTTATTGGCAAAATCTATATTTAGACATAATATATATCTATGCGCGAAAACGATGACGAACCTGTCGAGGTGCCCATTGACGGCACCCTCGACTTACATACTTTTTTACCCAAAGAGATAAAGCGGCTTGTCCCGGATTATATAGAAGCCTGCCTAGAAAAAGAGATTTATCAAATTCGAATTATTCATGGCAAAGGCACGGGAGTCTTGCGGCAAATAGTCCATAGTACTTTGGAAAGGCATCCGGCCGTGATAAGTTACTGTCACGAAAGCGGCAGCGGCGGCGGCTGGGGAGCGACTGTGGTTAACTTAAAAAAAGGCTCCCTGGATAAAGGGGCTTGTTGAAAAATCTTAAAACTTGTTACTGCAAGGACCCATAAGGGGACGAAGCCGTCAAGGTACGTCCGTGCAATCTGGAAGTCGTTGCGCTGTATACATCCAGATTGCTTCACCCCCGTTAAACGGGGGATTCGCAATGACATACACGGGGCTTTTTCAACATACCCATAAGTGAACGATTTAAACAAAGAACGCTTCCTCCTTAATTAAAAGTTATGTTAGATCGCCGTTTAAAAGCCGTGATCTTACGGAATAGATAATTCTTAAAATAATACTTGCCTCGAAACCGTTGCCGCCTATATATTATTATCAAGAAATAAGTAATCGGGGTGGTTGTCGATACAGGTCGGCAATCTGAGATAATACCCTTTGAACCTGATCTGGTTAATGCCAGCGTAGGGAACAAATCGCGAACCTCCGCTGTGCCGGAGGTTTTTTCGTTTCCCCGCCGGCTCCAAGAAAGGAGCTATTAATGTTTACTATCAAACGCATCATTATCGCGGCAGGAGTGTTGCTTTTGTTGCCGCCGCTTTATGGCGCAAGCTTAACCGGGGCAATTTCGGACAGCCAAACCCGGGAACCTGTGCCCGGCGCCATGATTAAGCTGATCGGCTATGATATAACCGCGATCAGCGATAATCTCGGCGAGTTCAAGCTAATTGAGTTGCCAGTCGAAACCGGCGAACTGGTGTTCACGCGAATCGGCTATGATGTGCGAAAAACCCGGTTCGATGCCCAAAAACAATCGCGGTTGGATATCCAGCTTGCACCTAAAATTTTGCGGGGCCAAGATGTAATCGTAACCGCGAACCGGGCACAAAAAGGCGAGTCTCCGGCAGCTTTTGCGAATATGTCGCGAACGGAAATCGAAAATAATTACTGGGCTC
>CAZFSN010000098.1:0-3968 GCA_964521815.1 uncultured Ignavibacteria bacterium
GTCATGACCGATGGCAAATCTTTGGCGCTATGAATGGCCATATCGATTGTACCATTCAAAAGTTCCTGTTCGATCTTTTTGGTAAATACACCTGTTCCGCCGATTTCCGGTAGAGGTGATTGAATGTCCGAATCGCCGGTGGTCGTAATTTTAATAAGTTCATAATTATATTCAGGATGATAATGGCCCAATAATTCAGCGATTAAATTAGCCTGAGCTGTAGCCAGCAAACTTCCTCTTGTTCCTAGTCTGATAGTTTTCATTATTATTGAAAAGTATGTAATACTTTATTGGGATTCCGGCATTTCAATCAATCTGCCGATTTCTTCCTGAATTTCCTGATCGCTCATTTCCTCTAAAATTGCCTTCCAATCGGCGTTAAGGAATCGATTATAGCATTCGACTTTCTGGTCAGGATTATCTTTCCAGCGGCGGAGAACCTGCTTTCTATAGTCGGCGGCTATTCGAGCTATTTTGCCCCAGCGTTCAGGAAAGACGGTTTCCATGATCATTCTAAGCCGCCCGGCCAGAAACGGCGCTTTGCCATCGGTAGAAACGGCGATAGTGAGACAATCCCGTTTGAGCACCGCCGGGAAAGTGAAATCACACAGCTTTGGCGTATCGACCACGTTGATCGGCACGCCGGCGCTTTTGCAATCATCATAAATCTGCTTATTCAGCGCCATATCATCGCTGGCCGCAATAACGATACCATATGAAGCCGCCTCCGGTGATTTGTACGACCGTATCTCCAATTTGATAAATCCGCGTTCGGCGAAATACTTGATCTGATCTATAGCCTCCGGCGCGACAACGGTAATTTTGCATTCATAATCTAAAAGCGTGTTGATTTTCCGATAAGCGACATTGCCCCCTCCAACCACCAGACAGGCGCGGTCGGCCAGGTAAATGTTTATCGGCATGAATTTATTGGCCATATTTTTATCTCCAATTGATTATTAATATCCTTTTCGCTGAATATTACAGGTCTTCCGAAGTTCTCGCTTTCACTTGAAGCAGTTTATGCACGAGCGCTTTAGTGGCGATTTCTATCTCATCTTTTAATTCCGGCGGAAGTTTATCGCGCAATGATGCCAGTTCAGCCTGGCGGATTTCCTCGAAAGTCTCACCAAGGCCATTGTACAGAGGTTCATAGCGCAGATGTTCAAACCAGTAGTTGAATTCACTCAACTTCTGATCGATAATTTCCTGTGCCTGTGGTATGGCCAGTTCACGTCTTTGTTGATGTATTTTCATATGGTTTTTGATATCTTCCAAATCATAAATTTCGATATTAGAATTGTAATTCTTTTCGATTTCAACATCACGCGGTATAGCAAGATCAACGATAAGGAGTCTCTTGTTGGGAACGGCTTTAAATACTATGTCTATTAAATCAGATGTAATTATAGGTTCATCGGAACCGGTGCAGGTGATTACGATATCAGCGGCTTGAAGTAGTCTCGGCAATTCAGTCAGGGGGTGGCCTGATGAATCATAATTGGCGGCGAATGTTTCCGCCTTTTGCGGAGTCCTGTTAGCGAATGCCAGTTGACTATATTCCAGTTTACTTATGCCTGAAGCCGCCAGAGCGATCATCTGGTTAATACCGATAAACAGTATCGATGGCCGGGCCATGCTTTCTATTTTTGTTTGCAAAAGTTCAATCGCCGCGCTGGACACCGAACAGGAACCTTTACCCATCTCAGTATCAGTCCGAACCTGCTTGCCAACCCGGAAAGCCTGGTGGAACAAGCGGTGGATGATCTTGCCGGCGGTCTTGACGGCACAGGCTGATGTATAAGCGTCTTTGAGCTGGCCCATTATCTGGTTTTCGCCGAGGACAGCCGATTCGATACCGGCGGCCACACTCAGAAGATGGGCGACGGCATGTTTGTTCTTTCTTATGAAAAACAGGTTGGGGTTTGATGAGATATCATATTCGTTAAAATTCTTATAAAAAACCTTGACCAGTTCAAGCGGGTCTTCGTTTTTCCTGGCCGCGAAATAAAACTCGATTCTATTGCAGGTCGAAACGATCGCCGATTCCATCACGCCCGGCAAATTACCGAAAATAGCATTAGCCCGGGCTATCTCATTGCGATTTATCTGCAGCGGTTCGCGTTGTTCGAGCGTTGATGTTTTATGATCAACGCCGCAGACGATCAGTTGCCAGTTTCCGGGTATCATATTTTCTTATTATCTCCGCCGTCCAAAATTATCATTTTAACGCTGTTACTCCGCCGGCGATTATTTTAACATCTTTAAAACCGGCATGCTTTAATATTAAAGCCGCCTGGTATGATCTCGGCCCGCGTTTGCAGATTAAGATTATTTCCCGATTTAAATCCAATTCGCCGAATCTGCCGCTCAAATCATTTAAAGGAATATTAACGGGTTTATGCGAATCAGCATAAGGCCATTTATCGCCTTCGACTTCATCGGGCTCGCGAACATCCAGCCAGATAGGTTGGCCGTCATAGCTTTCAAAATCAATACCGGGATTAATGAATTTGAGGCCTTTGCTTTTAGCTCTGGCTATAGCGGCCAGATGGTGAAGCGGATCCAATGCCTCAGAATACGGCGGTGCGTAACCCTGCTCGAAATTAATTAAATCATCGAGCGTGCCGTTATTTTGCAAAAACGATGAGAACACATCTATTCGACGGCAAATATCGCCTTTGCCGACTGCTTGCAGGCCAAGAAGCTTATTATCTTCATAAACCATCTTGGTACAGAAAGTTTTATATTCCGGATAATAATCTGGTTTATCCGGGAAACTGGCCCAGATAGTATCGACATTAAAACCGGCTTTTCCGGCGGCCTGTTCGGACAAACCGACCGAACCGACATTCACATCGAATACTTTCACCAGAAAGGCACCGACTACTCCCGGAAATTCCGTTTTATTATCGGCCAGATTCTCGGCAATCACCCGGCCATGACGGTTGGCCAGCGAACCCATCGGCATGTATATTTTTTTGCCGGTTATTCGGTTGTCTGATTCAATACAATCACCGCCGGCGTAGATATCCGGGTCGGATGTTTGCAGATATTTATTGACCGCGATTCCGCCGGTTTCGCCGATTTCTAATCCGCAATCTTTGGCGAGAGTCACTTCCGGATGGACGCCCAGGCATAAAAATACATAATCAGCGCTGATTTCAGTCTGCCCCTTGATTTTGACAACTGGATTGCCCTCATCATTGACATCGATCTTATCGACCATGCAGCCTGTCATTAATTTTATATCTTGCCGAAGCATTTCGTGTTCGACAATTCGGGCCATCTCCGGATCGAGGACATAGGGAAGAAGCTGTTTTTCTTTTTCGATTAGCGTTACCTCGATACCCCACAGCCCGCCGGCGGCTTCCGCCACCTCACAACCGATAAAACCGCCGCCGATAACTATCGCCGAACCTATCTGGCCGGTTTGAGCCATCTGACGGAAATTGATAGCGTCATCCGGCCGCGTGAATGGCTTGATTTTTGGACTGTCAGCAACCGGAAACGGCGGTCGATTTGGGTTCGCGCCGGTGGCTATAACCAGTTTGCCATAGCCGTGCTCGATTACTTCGCCGGTCTCAAGCATTTTCACGGTGACAGTTTTCGATTGCCGGTTAATTGATATTACTTCAGCCAGAACTTTGACATCAAAGCCTTTAGTGTTTTTAAAAAAATTGGGCGTTCTGGCAACACCGTACGATGTTTGCGTCAGCTCTTCAAAGCTGTTAATATCGCCCGAGGCGAAATAGGGCAGGCCGCAAGTACCGTATGAAATATTTTTTTCTTTTTGAAATAAGGTGATTTTAGCATCCGGCAAGCGGCGGGCTAGCACCGCGGCCGTTTTGGGACCCGCGGCGACACCTCCGATTATTACAAAATCTGATTTTTCCATAATGTCCTGAATATAATTAACGGGATTGTTTTAAACAACCCCGTTAATTTAAAAACCTGTTTGACTTAAA
>CAZFSN010000098.1:4068-5870 GCA_964521815.1 uncultured Ignavibacteria bacterium
AATTCCTCTCTAATCGAAAGCGCGATTTTGTACAAGCCGGTAACAATCAACGCCCCCATAGCATACACGCCGATAGATATCATGAATTCCGGGAAAGTCGGCCAGTATTCGATCACCTTTCCGAAGGGCGAGGGAATGAAACCGGTTACTACCATACCCAGACCTTTATCGATCCAGATTGAACCGAAAACGGTCAAGCAGGCGATACCCAGAATCGTTTCGTTTTTTCGTAGCGATGGCGTCAATAACAGGATCAATGAAATTATCGCCAGAACCACGGAAGTCCACATCCAGGGCACAAGCGTGGATTTGCCATCCAGACCGAAAAACAGATATTGGAAATGCTGCATGTGTTCGGGGATATTACTGTAGAAAGCGGTAAATAACTCCATCAAAATGAGAAAGACATTGATGACCATCGCGTAAGTAACAATCAATCCCATCTTGCTGATAGCCTCTTTGCCGGGATCGAATTTAGTCACTTTGCGAATGATAAAAGCGAATAGTATCAACAACGCCGGGCCGGAGGCGAAAGCCGACGCTAAAAAGCGCGGGGCTAAAACGGCTGTCAACCAGAAACTGCGGCCGGGAAGACCGGCATATAGAAACGCCGTGACAGTATGAATACTGACTGCCCAAGGGATAGATAGAATTATAATCGGTCTAATCCATTTGGGAGGATTAATTCCTTTCCTCTCCGCTCCTAAAGTAACCTGGCTGATTACTATATTTAAAAGAAGGTATCCGCCCAAAGCGACCGTATCCCAGAACATCATTGAATGCAAAGTCGGATGCAAGAAAACATTCAAAATTCGGAATGGCTGGCCCATATCGACGAAGATAAACGTCATGCACATAATCACCGCCGGTATTGCCAGAAATTCGCCCAGTATCGTCATCTTACCGAATGCCTTGGCATTATGCAGATAATACGGCAATACCATCATAACCGCCGAGGCGGCGACGCCGACTAAAAACGTAAACTGCGCGATATAGAAACCCCAGGTGACATCTCTACTAAGGCCGGTTATTGTCAAACCGGTATTGAACTGGCGAAGGTAAAACAGCGTGCCAATAAAGATGAGGCCCAATAGAATGAATACCCAGATCCAGTATTTTTTATCTCCGATTAGCGCTCTTTCTAACATATGAACCTCACACTATGTAATAGATTTCGGGGTTGGTGCCTAAACTCGGTTTGCGTCTGATCGTGAAATTGGATTTGAGCAGTTCTCTGATTTCAGATTCCGGGTCTTCGAGATCGCCGAAGATAAGAGCTTTTTCCTCGCAGGCTTCTACGCAAGCGGGCATTTCGCCTTTGGCCAGTCTTTCGGCGCAGAAATTACATTTTTCCACGACACCGCGCATGCGGGTCGGGAATTCGGGATCGATTTCTTTGATAAATGGTCTGGGGTCGCGCCAGTTGAATGATCTTGAACCGTAAGGACAGGCGGCCACGCAATATCTACAGCCGATACATCTGTGCATATCCATCATAACGATCCCGTCATCGCGCTTGAATGTCGCCTGCGTAGGACAAACCCTGACGCAGGGCGGGTCATCGCAATGGTTACAGAGAACGGGAACGGGGCTGTGCAGGATATCATCGAAAGCGTATTCGTGTTCCTGGTCTTCAAATACGTGATCGAACGATTCTTTCCATATCCATTTAATTTCATCTTTGGGATTATCGAATTTTGGCACATTATGTACTTTATGGCAAGCGTCCATACATTTGGTACAGCCCTTTTCCTGAAGACATTTACGTAAATCCACGACCATCGCCCATCTTCGCGCGATCA
>CAZFSN010000098.1:5880-11652 GCA_964521815.1 uncultured Ignavibacteria bacterium
GGTTCATTGGTTGGGATGGCTTCGATAATATCTTCGCCGGCGAAAATATTACCCGGCTTTTTCCCGAGCGCTCCGGCTAACGCGGTAAGCCCGGCTATTTTGATAAATCCTCTTCTGCCGATTCCCATCACGTTACTCCTTTGGCTCGATGTGACAGTCCCAGCAATATGGATCTACCTGTAAGTAGTTGTGGCACTGGTCACAGAATTCAGATTTATTGGAATGACAACTCATACATGTACTCGACAGACTCATCTCATATCGTTTGCCGTCTAATTCGTTAGTATACCTGATACCCTCGCGGACAACTTTATCGCGCCATTGATTCAGGACGTTCATATGATTTGTTTTCATGAAGGCCGCGTCTTCAACGCATTGTTTAGCATCGGTGATTATTTTAGGATTAGGTACAATATCCGTTTTTCCGCCGAAAGCGTCGTACCAGATCGGGAAAGTGATCAGGACTAAAAAGATAATCAATCCGCCGATTATTTTGCCGGCATCATACATCTTCATTGCCCTCCTTTCCCACAAATGGTTCGCCGCGAAGGTCGGTAGGTCGTTTTTCACCTTTCATTATCAGGGCGTTGCCGATCATCTCATGAATGCCGCCGACTTCAACGCCGGGCACCCAGTAATCCATCAGGGCCGGAAGCGTCGCTTTATCGATGGCGCAGATGCAAAGGAGAATATTCACATTGTGTTTGTCATGAACGAATTTCACGGCGTTGGCTCGAGGCAAACCGCCGCGAAGTCTCATCTCCAGATTCTCATCGGTACCCAAACCCGAACCGCTGCCGCAACAGAATGTCTGTTCTTTAATCGTGTTTTCAGGCATTTCATGGAAATTATTGCAGGCCGCCTTAATAATATAGCGCGGCTCTTCAATTAATCCCATCGCCCGCGCCGGGTTGCAGGAATCGTGGAAGGTCGGTGTCCACTGGTCATTGCGGCTGGGATCGAGTTTGATTTTATCGTGCTTGATTAAGTCGGCGGTGAATTCGCAAATATGCACCATCTTGGTGGATTTCGTGTTAGTGAACTTCGTTCCGGTCATCGGCGAAACGGGTACCTCCAGGAAATCCGCCGGACCGTTCAGCGAATCCATGTATTGATGCAATACGCGCCACATATGACCGCATTCGCCTCCTAATATCCATTTCACGCCCAGCCTTTTGGCTTCCATGTAAATTTTGGAGTTAAGCCGCTTCATTGTCTCCTGTGAATGGAACAACCCGAAATTGCCGCCCTCCGAGGCGTATGAACTCCAGGTGTAATCCAGACCGATCTCATGGAACAATGCCAGGTAACCCAGAAGCGTGTAATAGTGCGGTGACGCGAAATAATCCGCCGAGGGCGCGACAAATAATACCTCCGCACCTTTTTTATTGATCGGCGCTTCAACCCTGATGCCGGTAAGCTCCTCCAATTCATCAACCGCGAAATCGATAGAATCTTTGAAACCATGCGGCTGTATGCCAAGGTGATTACCGGTCCGGAAACAGTTGGCCGCTGGCGTGCAAATCCAGTCGATATTCAAGCCGATCAGGCTTAGAAGCTCACGGACCATCATGGTTATTTCAGCCGTATCGATACCATAAGGACAGAATACCGAGCAACGGCGGCATTCGGTGCATTGATAGAAATAGAAAAACCATTCCTTGAGCACACCCATTGTCAGCTCGCGCGCGCCGGCTATCTTGCCCATGATCTTACCGGCTGTCGTGAAATCATGACGATAGACCGAACGTAGAAGCTCGGCCCGAAGCACCGGCATATTTTTGGGATCGCCCGAGCCGATGAAAAAGTGGCACTTATCGGCGCATGCCCCGCAGCGTACGCAAATATCCATAAATATCTTAAGCGAACGATATCTCTTAAGGCGTACCCTTAATCCTTCCAGGATAATTTCTTTCCAATTTTCAGGGACCGGCCAGTCTTTATCATAGGGCTGCCATTTGCCGATATTGGGCAAACCCAGGTAATCCAGCTTATCCGGGACGGCTGAATAGTTATAGGTACCCCTTCGAAATTCAACATCAGGAATAAACCAATCTTTTTTGGGCGGTCTGTAATCGATTTTGATCATTTCTTCCGGCTTTTTAGTCTTTTCTGCCATATTAAGAATCCTTCTCCAAAGGCATACCAGCCGCTTTCATTACATCCCTGAATTCATCTTCATATTCCTCATAAGTATGCAACTTGACCGGGTAATCCCAGGGATTTACATGTCTTTTCATGCGGTTGTTATTGGCCAGGTTTCTCGTAGGGCTTAGGAATACGCCGCCTAAATGCATTAGCTTACTAAACGGGAAGTAGGCAAACAGCACGCATACCGAGAACAAGTGGATGAAGAACATAACGCTTATGCCCGTTGGTACGACAGGTTTAAATGTCATCAGACCTATAGCTAATTCCTTGATAGCGACCAGATCGGTTTTGGTGAAGTAACGAATAAAGACGCCGCTGATGGTGATACCCAGAAGCAGGAACAGGGGGAAGTAATCCGCCGGCAGGGAGATATAGCGAACCTTGGCATCGAAAATTCTGCGGAAAAACAGAAATGTCAAAGCGGCGACGATGATAATATCGGTCATTAAAAGGATCGGCAAACCAACCTGGAAAAAACCGTCAAGTTGTTCGACTAACGCGATAGCATGGGGGACAGGTTCAGTAAAAAACCTTAGATGTCTGATCAGGATAATTAAAAATGACCAATGGAAGGCCATCGAGCCAAACCACAGCCATTTAGTTGGGCCATATACCAATTTGGGACCTTCTTTTAAGCCGGTTCTGGTGTTTCTGAACAGCGAACGGAAGAATAAAATCTCCAGCGCCATCCTGCCCAGCACGCCGAGTATGGTGTGAGGGCTTTCCAGCTTACCGGATTTTATCCAATCGAGCGTTTTCTGTTGGCCGCAGGTGGTGGTAATTCGAAAAGGAACCGGCGATTTCGCCCAATAGACAATGCGATAGATAAAACCCAGTAAAAACAGGGCTATGGCCGCGTACGGGATTATTACCCCGAACAGGTAATCCAAACCTGCTACCCCAACTCCCAGCAAGACAAGCGCAACCAGGCAGGCATATGCCAAGAGGGAATACAGGGCTTTCATTAAATATCTCCTCTTTTAAAAATTATCTTATTGTGTTTTCTAATTATATACATGGTTATTCGTTGCTATCCGGCTCTTGCCGCGATTCTTTTAAAAAACTGATGGACCGTTTCTTAATTTCGTTCACTCGAATTTCATAAATCCTGTTTCGGCATAAGGCGTAAATATCGAATGCCAGAAGGGCAAGCTGATCGATCCTGGCTTCGAAAACCATCAGTTCGCGCAGGATATTGGTGTCGGCAATTTCGCTTTCCAGTTCTTCCCTCAGGACTTTTTTTAGAAGGTAAACGAAAGAAATAGCCTGTGAGGGCGAAAAATCCTGGACGGTTCTTATTCTGATAATCTTATCCAGTGAGCTTTGCAGGATATCGCTACGGAATCCATCAAGAAGCTCAGCATAGATAATTTTTATTTCTTGTGAAAAAGTATAGCCAACCGGGTTGTTGAATCGATCTTTTTCGCTGCCGAAAAACCTGGCGCCGTCAATCGGATAACTATCCAGTATGTGATGAAGCCAACTTTCCAGTATTATATCTCGTTTATCGCTCAGTATTTTTTCAATCATAATAGTACGAGTTTAATCCGGAAAAATATTTCCACCATAATAATGAAAATGGGGCTCTTCAGGATAACCCTAAAAAACCCCAAAAATACCTCACTTCGAAATTACACGCAACCGGTAGGTTTAGCCAGACCGGCAACTTTGCAGGCGCCCTTGGCTGGACCCGACGGGAACAGTTCGTAGACTTTCTTCAAGGGAAATCCGGTTTCTTTACATAACTTCCGGATCATAGGAGCGATACCATATTTCAGGTAATATTCTCTGAGATAATTAACCAGTTTCCAGTGCTCATCGGTCAAATTGTCTACGCCCTCGGTCGTGGCCAAAGCTTTAGCAACTTCTTCATTCCACTGGTCGGGTTCTTGCATGAAGCCATCTTCATCAACATCGATCTTAACGTCGCCGTGCTCAAAGATTGCCATTTCAAATCCTCCATTTCGTTAATTTATTCAAGTAAATATCTCAATGCATTTCTATATAACCGCAGGGGCAGTTTTCGGCGCATTTTTTACAGCCGTTGCAAAACTCCATCTTGAATTTATACTCGCCGCCTTTTATCACCGGCTTGATAATCGCGTTATCCTGGCAGAAACTCCAACACGTGCCGCAATCGAAACACAAACCACAGCTCATGCATCTTTTGGCTTCGCCGACCGCTTCATCTTTAGACCAGGTTTTGACTATTTCTGCGGTTAAGTTTTTCAATCTTTCTTCGACAGGCATTTCGTTGTGGCCGGTACGCTGTTTTTCCTCGTAGAAGCTATGAGCCATTTTATCCAGTCTGATTATTTCCTTTGGCGGGCTTTGCGGGATAACTTCGCCGGTGATCATTTCATTAATCGCCTCGGCTGCTTTCCGACCATGATAGATAGCATCAATGACTAATCCGAGATTGATATTGTCGCCGCCCGAGAAAAGATTATCTTCTTTAGTCTTGAATTTCTCATCGACCTTGATCCAGTCTCTGCCTTCGATTAAATTCTCGAATCCTTTGAAATCCGGTTCCTGGCTAATCGCGGCAATAAGCGTGGAGAATTTTAAATCATACGTGTCGCCTTCGATAGGCACCGGACGACGTCTGCCGGAAGCATCCGGTTCGCCGAGTTCCATACGCTGGCATTTCATACCAACTGCTTTGCCGTTTTCTTTGTAAATTTCGATAGGCGCGGCCAGGAAATCTATCCGCACGCCCTCTTCGATAGCGCCGTCGATTTCTTCATCGATAGCCGGCATCTCGGTTTTGGTCCGGCGGTACAAGATTGTAGAATTAGCGCCCAATCTGCGGGCTACGCGCGCGGCATCGATAGCCGTATCGCCGCCACCGATAACCACAACACTGTCACCGACATCGACGGATTGGCCTTCGTTAATCTTATGCAAGAAATCGGTGCCGGTAAAAACATTGTCGGCGTCCTCGCCTTCAACTCTCAATTTCAAACCTTTATGCGCGCCCAGACCTACGAAAATAGCTTTATATTCTTTCTGCAAATCTTGATAGGGAATATCTTTGCCGATAATCGTATTCGTTTTGAGTTCGACGCCCATATCGACAATGCGGTTGATCTCCGCGTCGAGAATATGTTGCGGCAGGCGGTAATCCGGAATGCCATAGCGTAGCATACCGCCGGATTTCGGGAAAGCCTCGAATACGGTCACCGGGAAACCGCGCCGAGCAAGATGATAGGCGCATGACATGCCGGCCGGGCCGGAACCGATTATCGCGATTTTCTCGCCGCGTTTTTCTTCAGTGAGCTTAATTGGAACTAATTTGTGTTCCAGACCATAATCTCCAAGATATCTCTCGAAACTGTTAATACCAACCGCGCCTTCTTTATCCTTACGATTGCATTGACTCTCGCAGGGGTGAGGGCAAACGCGGCCGCAGACCGATGGAAAAGGCGTCGTCTCTAAAAACAAGTAAAACGCCCGCTGGATTTGCTCCTCAAGATTTTTACCGAATTCCTCAGCTTTGGAAACAGCCATCAACGCTGCCCTGATCTTATTGCTATTGGGACAGGCGTCTCCGCATGGGGGCATTTTTTCCACTAATTTAGGCCGAAGGGGAGAAGTTTCAACGGATGAGCCGCCTGAACT
>CAZFSN010000099.1:0-11617 GCA_964521815.1 uncultured Ignavibacteria bacterium
GTGAGAATCACCTCGCCGCCAAAACAGCCATCGATAAAAAGCGAGCGGAAATACATATTGACGATCGTCTCTATGCCACCGGATTTTTGATAGGCAAAAGGAATGAGCATATTGTCTATTCGATTAATCAGGTCTTTGGCTGACTTTTCTGAAAGGCCTTCGAATTTAAATTCAACCGGCGCTGAACATAATCTCGTCCACAGCCAGATAGCGCCATTCAGTACCGAAATATTTTCCGCCAGAAAGCGGTATAGGCTGATTCGATCTTGACGTCTATAGCCATAACCGGATGACAATTTTAATTCGAAACTCTTGATTTTCTGGTTTCCGGCCGGCTGAGGCAGCCGGTTTGATTTCGTTTTCGTCAATAAATCCTTGAACATGGTCTTAAACATAGCCGCTCCTGATTATCGAAAACTGACAACGCTCTCTTTCAATTAAGCCCACTTAAGCAAAATTAATGCTGATTGCATGTATTTAAGGGTTTGTTGAAAAGGTATGTATTCGTCCTGGTGAATCTATATTGGAAGTGAGGTGAATCATCTGGATTTTTGCTGTCAAATAACTTCCAAATTTATTCGTCGCCCTGCGGGTTCCTCGCAATGACGCGGTTTTTAGAGGATATAATAATTAGCAAGCAAACGTAGGAATTATGTTTAGGTGCGCGGCAGCCTCTCCCGGTCTGCCCAAGCTTGATAATAAAGACGGGCACACGAGGACATCTGCCGTCCACAAAAATAACATCCAATGAATATTATTATCGAAATAATTCCTGCAGAAAACTGTAATCGGCCCTGACTTTTACGCGGCAATCGCGGCACACGGGCATACGCTGGGCTATGTCATCATCGGATAAAGGCAGATTGCAGCCGATGCAGTTAGAGACTGACCGGTCAACATCTAAATCTGGCTGTTTATCAGGCCAATCCACGTGCAAATCAATATCAAGTGGGCTTTCCCCTTTTATAATCATCCGGTAGTATTTGAAAGCCAAATCGGCCAGCCTTTCGACATTCATTCCATCGTAGTCGATTTGTTTATTATCGATTTTTAAAATGCCTCGACTGACAACTAACTCGTCAATCATTTCTTTGATTTTGCGTTTTTGGAGATTAGTGATAGATTCGATCATCAGTCGCCGCGGGCCATATTTATGAAAGTTTCGGCTTTCATATATTCGGTTTGTAAAAGCTGAATTAATTCATCTTCCCGGGTGGAATCTATGCCTAATTTTTCCCAGGCCATAGGAGAACAATGGGAAACATTAGCCGCAATTTCATTTTCAGAGTCTCTTGCCTCGGCTTTTTTGGTCAAATAATCCGATAGATGAATTGTCAAGGTAGTCGCGCTTCCGGATTCATCGGCCTCCGGACAATGATGATATCTTATAGCATAAGTCAATTCTTTGGGAAGATTCCATTTTTGTGCCAAAAACTCGCCAACCATAGAATGATCGAATCCAAGTATCTCATTCTCAATCTCCCAGGTTTGCCGAGACCTATCTTTCAAGGCGGCGGTTCTTATCATTACGAACTCATCCGGCAGATGAGAGAAAATAACCAATTTGCCTATATCATGAAGTAATCCCGCGGAAAACGCCTCCTCGGCCTCCAACAAAGAAGGAAAATTTTTGGTTCGGGAAATTATCCGGGCCATCGAGGCCACTGAAAGCGAATGACGCCAGAATGAATCCAGATAGTTTTTATCGATTTTATAATTTTTCGCAAACGTATCGAACACGGATGCCGAAAGGACCAGGCTGCGAACTACATCCAGACCAAGAATAATAATAGCCTGTTTGACGCTGGTAATAGTACGCGGAATACCATAGAATGATGAATTGGTCAATTTTAAAATTTTGGCTGATAATGCCGGATCTTCGGAAATTATAGATCCTATCTGATAGGCGGAGGTCATGGGGTTTTTCAGAACTTTATTTACCTGCGTGAACACCAATGGTGGAGTAGGAAGATTATGAATTCGGTTGACAATAAGTTTTATCTTTTTATCGACAGGCACATTTGTTTCGGACATTTATATTAACCTTACGATTTAATCTATGAAAATATTACTAAATTCCAAAATACTTTATTATTTTATCGGCTATAGCTCCGGAATTGGCGGTACTGTCATAAAATCCTTCCGCCATCCGCTTTTTGGCGCTCGCTACTTTGTCGTGACGAATATCAGGGGGCTTCGATAAAATTTCCCTGGTTAAATTAGATAGATGGTATTGATCGACAACTTCCTTTAGCTCCTCACTATGGATTAATTTATCGGAGGTCTTCTCTTTGGTTTCGGGCTTATCATAAAAGCCATTGGTGGTTCTCTGTTTTGCTTGCGAGAGGTCTTTATCAGGCTTTTTTTCCGAAGGGATTCCTTTCTGTAATTCCTGAGCGTATCCGGCGGCAACGGCCGGTTTGTTGCCTTTAGCCAGTTCTATAGAATCAGGAGCAGCCTTTTGATTGTCTCGGGTTTTATTCGATTGTTCGATCGGTTTTGGCTTTTTGCTTTTCGGGTCCGGCTGTTGCGGAGCGCCTAAACCATCAATTTTCATATAGCACCTCTATTCCTCATGTCGGAATCGGTACCTAAAACTTTAACAAATGCATGTGTTAGATTCCGAAAATATTTTTTCGCTGTTTTTATACCCTTTAATTCGTTTTCCCTTGGAGATATTACGCAACCTAAGTGATATCATCTGTTTGCCGCCTTCCAGACGAATATGCAGTAATGATAACAGATGTTTTACACCGAGCATTTTAATTTTAAGTTCATTCGCTAAAGCCGTTATCGCTTCATCTTTCTCAAATTCGTTTTTAGCAATGCATATTTTTTCTTCTTTTATGTCCATTTCTTTAAGAATCGAAAAGCGGTCTTTGACAGCTTTCAATTTATCAACACCCCATTGTGTGCCCTGCTTATTTGCCAATATATTTTCCAGAATGGCGTGTATTTGTTGATATAATTCCAGCCTGTCTTTAAACAAATTCTTGACATTTTCAATTTCGCCCGTCATTAAACCTCCGCCGAAAACACCCGTATGGGCTTAAGTCCCAGCGATTTCCCGCGTTCCGGCACTGCTTTATCATCGAAATTGATTTTCTCCCATGACTCTTTTATAGCCTGAATCAAGGGTATTATTTCATCAAGATCTTTGACATTCTTGGTCGCGTTCGCCATGGTTATTTTTTCAATAAAGTACGCGTACAGAGCCGACAATTTATCGGCTATTTCGCCGCCGGCTTCCATATTTAATGTGGATAGCAAATGTATGAAGATATTCCGGGCTTTGCTCAATTTTTCATTTATCAAAGGCACATCCTTTTGAGGAATTATCTCTTTTCCCTCTTCAATGAACCTTAAGGCTCCGGAATATAAAAGAACGATTAGTTCTTTCTGGTCAAGTCCAGAAATATGCATCTGCTGGTAAGTCTTCAATTGTTTATTCATGTTACCCTTTAATAACTTCAATTATTACTCATTTTTGTTACCCAATTGGCATCTACCTGGCTCAACATAGAAGTTAAATAATTCCCTTCAGTCTGAAGTTGAGACAGTGCTTCTTCCATCGCGTTAAATTGATCATAGAGCGAAGCTCTTTTTCTTTCCAGTTGAGCTTCCAACTCCGCAATTCGGTCATTGGACGATTGTATTTGCGAATTAAGAGCGTCTTTCCGGCTTTTCAGGGCGCCGTTGTAAGGATCGGTATAATTATTGATTTTTTCGCTCATTATATCGGCGATCCCTTTAATAAACAGCACCCGCCCTTCGCTGCCTTCGACTAGGTCCGATGCCTCGAGTGTTATTTTTAATTGAAGGCCGGCCGTGTTTTCATTGCCGCTGTCGCCGGTTAACAATTGTCCCACCCCGGTTGCCTTTTCCCCATTTATCGTGCCTTCAACGTTAAGGCCGGCCGTCGATGTTCCTCCGGCCAAACCCAGGATAGTGTGAGCGCTGTTCGACGGTTCCGTATCAATTTCGACTTTCGAAGATTCTCCATAGGCTTTAGAGTATATTACAAGATTTCCGGTGTTGCCGTTATCCACCCATTCAACCTCCACGCCCGCGCCGGAAAGACTCGAATCGCTGTTTATCTTGATTTCCAGTTCCTCGGCCAGATCATCGCCTGAATTATATGTTTTTTCAGCCAGGACAATATCGCCGCTGACCAAGTTATCGAGCTTTATCTTAAGCGTATTATTGGTGGCGTCAAGAGTCAAGGGGGTCACGCCTGGGCTATTAATACTCAAACCGGTTAATGTTCCCCGGGCGGCGGCTTGAGTGATATCAACATCATAGCCGGATTCGCTTATTTTGGTGTTGGCGGATGAAGCGATAAATTCGATTTTATTGTTATTAGTCGTACCGCTGGATTTAAAAAGATTCATTAAATCTATAAAATTGTCATCGACCTGCTCATTAAAGACGGCCTCGTTGAAAGTCAATTTGCCGGTTGAATCGAACTTGATTCCCGCCTGGGAAAGCATCCGCATACTTTCCGGTAGGCCGCGGATTGAACTGGTTAAAGTAGTCCTTATATTGTTGTGAAGCAGCATTAATGATATATCGCCCAGAAGCACGCCGCCTGAGGTATCAGCTTCGGGGTCAAAAGAAAACTGGTCATCTATGAAATCCTGGTATTCATTATATTTAGCTACAAATTGATTGATTTGATCTTTGATTTTACTTCTGTCGGCCGAGACACTGATTTCCACGGTTTTGCCTTCACTGACTGAATTTAATTCGAGTGTGACACCCTCAATAAGGCTATCGATGGTGTTGGTCGATGAGTGAAATAAAATCGGCGAACCGCCGTTGCTGGAGCCGCCCAATCTGATGATAGCATCCTGGCCGGTTTGAATATTCGGCGCGAAAGCCTGGATTTGGAAAGTATCGCCGGCTTGAAGCGTACCCGCCGAGAAATAAACGGATAAACCGTCGGCGCCGTCCCCTTCCAAAGCTATATCCGTATCAGCCGCGGAAATGGTAATCGTTCCGCTGTTTGTTCCGTCGGTCCAGTCGACAGATATATCACCCGAACCGACCGTTTGTTCTCCGGTGCCGCCGACTGTAAAAGTGTAAGTTTTATTGGTACTGCCTGTATATGTACTATTGGAACTTAATAAAGGGTTAGAGGTGGCGCTATCGCTCCATTGCAATTTTTCGGCCCAATCGAATTGGGGAGAGAAAATCGGATATGTCCCACCGGACAGGTTTGATGTAACAGTAATTTCGCCGGCCGCGCCCGAATCTTCGGAGGTCAGCACTAATCGGTAAGGATTATGCTCGGATCCATCATTTATTATTGCCGCCGATACGCCTGCTTCTGAATCATTAATGGCATCTTTTAAAGATGTCAACGTATTATTCGAATTGTCCACGGTTATGGTTACGGGATTGGAATCTCCGACTTGAATTTGAAAAGTGCCGGATCCGAAATTCTGGGTCAGAGAACCAATACCCTGGCTGGCTATTTGATGATGAGTAGCCAATTGATCGACAGTGAGAAAATAGGTACCCGGTGTAGTCTCGGTTGTCGTACTCGCGGATATAATATCCTCGTCGGAAGATGTTACCTGTTTGGCGTACCATAGCCTCTTATCGGAAAGCAACGAAGTCTGGGCTTTTAAAGATACCAGCAAAGCTTCAATCGAACTCCAGGTCGTTAACTGGTTAGTTTGATCTGTTTTGCGCAAGGTGACAAGATCAACGCTTTTGCTTTCCGCCTTGATAATCGCGTTAATCATTTCGGTTGTATTAAAACCTGAAATTATTCCTTCAATTGCTCCGGCCATACTTCAATACCTCGAAATTATTGGGGAGCCCCTAAGGCTCCCCATTTTTTAAGCCATTTTGTCATAGATGATCCCTAAAAGATCACTGATCCGCTGTTTCAGGTTCAATATCGCTTCCGGCGGTATCTGCCTTATCAGTTTATCTGTTCCCCTCTCGAAAAGTTTAATCACAATCTCGTCGGTTTTATCATCAACTTCATATCTTAAATCAACCTGAACCTCTTTAACGAATTTGTTAAAGAAATCAACTGTATCGGCTACAATTTCTTTAGCTTTTTCAGGATCATCCCTCAATTGCTTTTTGGCAGCTTCGATTTCGGCCAATCGGTCATTATATTCCGCTGCTTGCTTGGCCGCATTGTCTCTACCAGCAAGGGCTCTGATTTTTTCCGCACCACCCATGGACATAGTACGTCCTGTGACGGCCCCCTCAGAGACCTGCTGGGTAGTTAAATCATTAGCCATTATTCGTACCCCCTTTACTGGGGAAGGAGGGTCTTAATTGACCCTCCCTCATTACCGTTTCTATTGGAAGAGAGACAATACAACCTGAGGTACTTGATTACCTTGAGCAAGCATTGCTGTACCGGCCTGAAGCAGAATTTGATGTTTGACGAATTCCGACATAGTCTTCGCCATATCAGTGTCACGAATTGAGGATTCGGAAGCAGTCAGGTTCTGAGAAGCGATACGCAAGTTGGTCAGGTTCGATTCCAGGGTGTTTTTCTGGAACGAACCCATCGTACCTCTGATATTCGTCACCTGAGTAATAGCATCATCGATAAGGGCTTGAGAGTCCTGGGCGCCGGCCGCTGTCGTTACATCGATCTTGGACAAATCTGTAAACATGTTATTATCCATGTTCTTGCCGAGCGTGTTGGCTGATAAGTTGGAAAGGCCGATTTTCGCGGTCTGACCAACATTGGCGCCGATCTGGAATACCAGGGATCTATCGGTCACGAACAGTTGTTCGGTTCCGCCATCGGATTTGAGGGCGTACTTGACTTTAATCGACTGATCTTGTTGCGAATTCCAAACAGTAGCGTCTTTGCCGGCTGTAACCACGGTGGCGCTTCCGCCGTCGAGTTGAACCGAGAAAGTCCTGGCTTTGACTGTCAACAACATATTGCCAACATTGATACCGCCGTTTGTTTTAGCCATCCCTCTATCAAGTGTGATCGAACCGCGGTTGTTGATATCGGACGTGGTATAGAGCGTGGCCCGCTGATCATAGCTGGCATCGGTGTAGAAGAAGCGGACATCATTGATAGTGTTGTTGTAGCCATCAAAACGAATTATAGCATCAGTGCCTTTATTGGCGATAGTATCGACGTTTAAGCCCAGTACCTGATACAGAGCTGTGCCCGTGCCTCCGGTTTCGTTTAACTGCAGAGAGAATTTAGAACCTTCATCATTAGTGACGAATTTCAGGTAATTCTGACCACCGGCCGCGACTACTGTAGCATAGACCTTTTGGGCCTCGCCCGCGGTAGTATCGTTGTAGGTACCAAACACCGAATCAAGAGTCAACTTGGCATTGATCGTAGCCGCCAGGGCGGATAAGGTATTGAAAGTACCTGAACCAATCGCGAATGTCCGGGTGCGGGTAAAAGCATCAATCAGGGTCGAGCTGGAAGCGAACTGGGCGGTAATCGAAAGCTGGTTGCCCGAACGACCACGGTTGTTTTGATTGGCCAAACCGGAAAGAGCCGTGTTGATACTGGCGTTTGTCGCTGTCACGCTGCCAACCGCCACCGTATACTTGGTACCGGTATTGGTCGTGCGAATTGTCATGGTATCGGCCGCCGCGGCGTTTTCGGTCGATGAAGCCTGAACTTTACCGGCCAAGTACGTATTGGAGTTGATTGCCGTATTTAATTTGGAAACGATATTGGCAACCAGGGCGCTTGAAGCTACGGCATCTGTATGAATCGTTAAAGTTTGCATGCCAACAGCATTTGAGCCCATCTCCTGGAAATTGATCTGGAAAGTAATCGTATGCTGAACAAGATTGGCCACGGTAGTCATACCGGTAGTTGACTGTAGTCTACCTTCTCTTATTTGAGCGGCGGTCGCGGTAACAGAAATACCATTGCCCCAGGCGTCGAGAGCGCTTATGGCATTGCCCAGTTTGACCGCGCCGGCGGAAGCCTGAACGATATCCATAGTATGAACACCGTCAGACAAATTATACGTTCCGGATGGATTGGATAAACCAAAACTGGTTGTATTGATTGTCGAAGCAGATTCTGTCAATTGGACGGCGGTGATACTATGAGCGCCTTCGTCTAATTGCGAATCATTCAGAGAGACCCTGGAAGTATTGGATGTCGTGATTACAGCCGTGTTGGCGGCTGAACCATCCAGCAATTTCTTGGTACCAAACTGGGTATTGGCGGCAATACGATTAATGGTCGAGATGGCGTTGGTTATTTCCGCCTGATCCGCTGCCAACTGGTTGCTATCGTTAAACCCTTCGTTGGCGGCGTGAATCGCCAGTTCTCTCATCGATACCAGCAGGTTATTGATTTCGTTAAGAGCGCCCTCAGCGGTTTGGATCATATTGATTGATCCCTCCGAGTTTTGAATCGCGCGGTCCAAACCGGCGATCTGCGCCCTGAACTGTTCTGAAATCACCAAACCGGCCGGGTCATCAGAAGCTCTATTGATCCTGTAGCCGGAAGACAGTTTTTCCATTACCGAACCCATCTTACGGGTCGTGACTGTCAGATTTCTCCAGGCATCTAAAGCCGTGATGTTGTGGTTAATTCTTAAGGCCATTTAATATTCCTCCTTGAAATTAGCCTGCAAACATCCTTTGTTTGCAATTGTCATTTGTTTATTAAATCAATTACAGCAGCAGGGTGTTTTATCGTTATTCACCTCCTTATTTATACTGCATTAATTTAAGTCTTGTATTTCTTTATATACGTCGACAGAAAAGGAAAAACTTTTAGCGTTTAAGCCTAATAATCGTTCAATTTAACTTATTGGGAGACTATGGGTTGCAAAAATTTGTTTAATTCGTACAATCTTTGTTTGACGATATCATTGGTCGGATAATTTAACAAGATGGCTTGATATCCGGCGGCGGCCGCCTGAAGTTTACCCAAATTGAAATAACAATCTGATACTCTTACCAATGCCCCTACATTATCCGGAAACTGCATCAGATATCTTTCAAAATGATTTAGCGCTCTGGAATATTCTCTATTTTGGTAATATATATCGCCTAATGTGACATGGCTTTCAGTGTCACGCGGATTGGCTTGCAAGTAATATTCCAGGTATTCAGCCGCGTCTTGTGTCTTGTTTTGATTGATTAAGGCAACCGCCAAATTACGATAACCGATCAAGAAATTTTTATTTTTACTCAAAGCCATTAAATAGTAAGTCTCCGCCGAGGCGAAGTTTTTCTCTTTTAAAAAACAATTTCCCAGATTATTAAGGATTTTATAATCATCCGGGTATTGTTCAATAGTCTTTTGGTAATTCTGTTTGGCTTTGCCGTAATCGCCCATATTAAACAGGATATCTCCTTTTGAGGCTAATCCTTGTGGGGACGATGGTGATTTTTCCAAGAATTCATCGATAACTTGCAACATGTTATTTGGATCGCCATCCAGCGAGGCGGCGCCAACCAACCCTAATTGAGCATCCACAAGGCCAGGCTCAAGTTCAAGCGCGCGATTAAAACAACTACGGGCTTTTTCCGCGTCGCCAAGATTTAAATAAGCTTCGCCTTCCAATAAGCGAATTTCTGAGTCTTCATGACCATATTCTAACGCCTTGGCGCAATGATCGAGTATTTTGTTAAACTCGCCTTTAATCCGATAGATTCTGGCTATTAAATGATGCAGGTACTCAAAATCATCGGTTTCTTTCAGCGCTTTTTGGAAATATTCGAAAGCCCTGTCGATTTCATTTCTTAAATAGTGAATAAAACCCAAAGAATAATAAACGGCGAACTGACTATTCAGGTTATTAAGAATCAGCCCCATCCATTCCTTGTGAGGCACATACTCATCTCTGGTTTTCAGATATCTCAAGAATATTTCCTCAGCATCTTCATACCTTCTCTGACGCATATACAAAAAGCCCAAATTAAACATCGGATCGAGATAATCTTCTTTATATTCCAGCGCTTTTTTAAGCACTTCCTCGGCTTTGTCGAATTGATCCAGGCCTATATAAGCACAGCCCATCTGATCCATCGACATCAATAACACATGGTGATGGTCCATATCGTCGATTTCGATATTATCAACAACGATTTTGGCGTGCTCCAGGCTTTTTTCCGGGTCACTTAAACCTCGGTAAATTTGAGCCAGGTTAAAATGCGGGAAAATAAGAGCGGGATTTTCTTTAAGCTGTTGAAGCAGCAGCGCCTCGGTCCGCCGGCCTTTCTTCTCCATTTGCTCATCGGACAGGCCATAGCCATGGTGGATTACCCGCAATTGAGTCATCAACGACTTGCCTATTATCTCAAGTTGATTGTGGACGATTCCATGATACCTGAAATTCTTTCGGTTTCTGAACATTCTGTGAGAATTTAAAAAGCCGACACGCCCCAATTGTATTTTATTATAAACAACAAAAGAAATCGAATTTATGTCTTTACGCTTGACCGCCATTTTTATAGTATCATGTTCCGTCGGATCAAGCTCCTCATCGGCATCGACAATCAAAATCCAATCGCCGGTCGCGTAGTCAATTGATTGATTACGGTGCAAAGAGAAATCATTTTGCCAAGGATGTTCGTAGATTTTGGCGCCATATTCACGGGCTATCTCCATCGTTCTATCAGTGGAGCCGGTATCGACAATAACGATTTCGTCCACCAGATCTTTGATGCTGTCCAGACAGCCGGGAAGGAATTTCTCCTCGTCTTTAACTATCATGCAGGCGGATATGATCTGCGGCTTGTCGTCGACCATTTCAATAAGATGGTTCAAGTTGTTTCGCGCGGTCACATTATCGGGTTCGATTTCAAGAACTTTCCTGAATTGATCCTTGGCTTGATCGTACTTGCCCTGATTGTCATAGATAACGCCCAGGTTGTTCAAGGCATCGGCGTTAGCCGGATAGCTTTGCAGCAGTCGATTAAGATATTGTTCGGCCTCATCATAACGTTCGATTTCGCCATACAATAAACCTTTGGCGTTCTTTAAAGCCATTACATCCGGGTATAGACTAATACCCTCATCGATAACCTGGAAAGCCTTATTCTTCTTGCTTTGCTTGATTAACAGGGTAGCAAATTCAATCCGATGCGGGTGATGGTAAGGTTTGGATGCCAATGATCTTTCCATGAATTCCAGCTTTTTATCGATATTTAAAAGCTTTCCGGCGGCTTCGGATCCCAACCACAGGACCTCATCGATAGAGTCATAGCTTTGATTTAAATAGCTTTCCGCATGAGGGTCGGTTTGGCTGTGCTGCTCGGCATATTTATCGGCCCACTCGATTGTCTTTTGATAATCCTGACTTCCATAGGCGGACATAACATTCATGAAGGTCAAATCAAGATAAAATCCAATCCGGGTCTGAGCTTTTTCAATTAAGGTTTCGGTATCTTTATAATTGCCCAATTTCATCAAAGCCAAAACCCACATAAAAAATATTTGAGCCAGTGAAGGTTTGGCCAGATTTTCACCAAGTCGGTCAATAGCTTCACGACATAAGGACACTGTTTTGTTATAATTTTCCTGTTTAAAATATCTATTCGCGTCATTAATCAATGTCGCCGGATCATTCACACTTACCATATGCTTTATCTTGGTTCTTTTTTTAGCCATTGAATTGCTCCATGTCTGTAC
>CAZFSN010000100.1:0-11501 GCA_964521815.1 uncultured Ignavibacteria bacterium
GATGAGATTCAAATTTCTATTTCGGATGATGAATTCCGTCATCAAGCCGCATTAAACAACGATGACATTGTCATAGGCTTATTCCCCGGATCGCGAGTTCAGGAAATCAGTCGAATACTGCCGGAAATGTTGAAAGCGCTTCGCCTGATATCATCAACCAAACCTGAAATAAAAGGCTTGATCGGTAAAGCGCCCGCGATTGATAATGCAATTTATCACGATCTCATAGCCGAATACAATAGTAACGCGGCTATTTATGAGGGATCAAATTACGATTTGATGGCTTTAGCCAGGCTGAACCTGGTCTGTTCCGGCACCGCCACGCTGGAGTGCGCGATTATCGGTACCCCGATGATCGTTGTCTATAAAACATCACCGGCAACCTATTGGATTGCCCGTTCACTGATTAAAATTCCCTATATCGGTATGGTTAATGTTGTGGCTGGTGAAAAGATCGTGCCGGAATTTATTCAGGGCCAATGCAACGCGCGCGCTATTGCCGACATCAGTCGGAAATACTTCGATGATAGCGAATATTATAAAGATGTCAAAAACCGGCTTTCCCAAATTAGATCGAAACTGGGCGAACACGGCGCGGCCCAACGCGCGGCTATAGCGGCGGTGGAAGTGATATCCGGGCGATGATTTATAGCAGCCCAAATATCGTATTGAATCGGCTATCGCGTTTACGAAATTAAATTATCTGGCCCGCAAGCCGGCTATTTTAACCGCCCCGCGATGATAGCCATCGGGAAACAATTTTTCGAGTTCGTCAAGTTCAATCGAATTTTTATCGCAAGTTTCATAGACAGTGGGAATAATTTTGTTTTTGGCGTATGAATCCCGGAGAAATTTGATTATCTGCCAGTGTTTGTCGGTCAGTTTCCCGCCGGGTATTTTCATGTCGTAAGCTCTGTGGGCGGCATAGTATTCGTCCCAGTCATCGGAATTGATTAAAAAGCCGCGAACATCCACTTGATAAGATTTATTGGCCGTAACGATATTAACATCATCGGCGGAAGCCGGCAGAAAAGTTTGACCCAGATAACCTTCCTTGTAAGTGATGCCGGCGATTTTGCAGGCGCCTCTAAGATATCCAGTGGGGAAAAGCGCTTTAAGTTCCCGGCGAGTCAGACCGTTCTTTCGGCAAATCTCGTATACGATTGGGCATCTGCCGGTTTCCAGGAAAATATTCCGAATGGAATTTATCACATCCCAATGTTCATTGGTCAGGCCATCGGTTATGCCGAGTATCGCCGCCATCCCTCGGGCGAAATCTTCATCCCAGTCATGAAAATCCCTCAGAAAATTATAGATGTCTACTTCATATTTTTTCTCATTGGTCGTAAAATAATCCATTAAAACACCTCCTTAAATATATGTATGTTTATTTCAATTTAAAAAACGATATCCCTTTGTTTTCGGTTATCCAGGTAATCACATCACTCTTAAACCAGCGATTTTGATGGCGCCGCGCTGGTAGCCATCGGGAAACAACTCTTCTAATTCATCAAGATCGATTTCATTGGCTTCGCAAGTGTCGTAAATAGTCGGGACGGTCTTATATTTATCGAAGTGTCGACGCAGATAGTTGATGATTTGCCAGTGCCTTTCATCCAGGCCGCCGCCGGGCATTTTAATTTCATAGGCTTTATGAATCGCGAAATTTTCATCCCACTCAGCCGCGTCTACCAGAAAACCATATACATCGGTTAAATACTTTTTATCGAATATTACTTTATTAGCGGCATCTTTTGGCTCGGCCATCATTGATATCCCCAGATATTCTTCCTTATATGAAACCCCTGCCAGACGGCAGGCGCCTCTCAAATAGCCGGTGGGAAACAACTCTTTAAGTCCTTTGTAATTTAATTTGTTTGCCTTGCACGTTTTATATACCAATGGGCATCGTCCCTTTTCGTTAATATAGCCGCGGACATAATAGATGACAGCCCAATGATCTTTAGTCAGACCATCGAGGATTTTATATTCCGGCGCCGCCCCTTCGGCGAAATCCTCATCCCAGGAATTGTAATCTGACAAAAAACCGCCATCATCGAGTTCATAAGCTTTGCCGTTGTATATAAATCTACCCATATCTACCGCCTTTGCTTGCCCTGATTTTCAATCCCCCTGCCAATATTTGCTCATTTCCAAAAGCCAGTTAAACCAGCTTTCCAATCCTTCGCCGGTCCGGCATGATATTTCAAAAATTATTAATTCGGGATTAATGGATAAAGCGTTATCGCGTACTTGCCTGAGATCGAAGTCCGAATGGCCAATCAAATCGATCTTATTTATAATCATAATTGACGACCGGCGGAACATGGCCGGATATTTCAACGGTTTGTCGTCGCCTTCGGTAGTGCTTATCAGGACGACTTTCATGTTTTCACCCAGGTCGTAGCTTGATGGGCACACCAGGTTGCCTACGTTTTCGATAAACAGAATATCAATCGCCTTCAGATCGATTTCATCAAGCGCCCGGCCGACCATGTTCGCGTCAAGATGGCACGCGCCGCCGGTTATTATAGGTCTGACTATTTTACCACCGGCCTTAACGAGGCGTATCGCGTCATTTTCAGTCTGGACATCGCCGGCAATCAAAGCGATGCCGATTTTGTCATTCAACGCGCCAAGAGTTTTTTCCAGAAGGCTTGTTTTGCCGGAACCGGGCGAACTGACCAGATTAAGCGCGATGACGTCGTGTTTCTTCAAACGGTCGCGAATTTGACCGGCCAATCGATCATTTTCCGACAGCACTTTTTTCTCGATATTTATTTTTTTATTCATGGCACTTCTTATCGTTCGTACGTTCTGTTTTTCAAGTTTTTTCCCGCATTACTTTTCGATATTACCTAACCTGTTATCAAATATTCTATATCAAGTTCTTCGCCCTGCAATATCTCGATATCCGTCGAATCGCAGTTCGGGCATAAAAAGATCAAATCGTCAATAGCGAAATTTTCTCCGCATGTTTTGCATTTACCTTTGACATATATCCATTCAATAGTCAATTTTGTTTTTTCAAAAGCCGTACCCATCGTCGAAGCCGTAAAAGCGAAGTTTAAAGATTCCGGATCGACCCCGGCCAGCGCCCCGATTTTTAGTTTAATTTCGGAGACTCCCGGCAAATCAAGTTCAGCCATTTGCTTTTCGACAGCTGTAATAATTTCTCTGGCTACACTTAGCTCATGCATTTTGACTATCCAACGACTTTCTTGTAATCAACCATAGTCCAACATCATCATTTAAGCACAAGATCGTTCCCCTGACCACTGATATAATTGGTTTTTTATAACGCCGTTGAGCAAGTCCAGGGCCTTCGCGATAGGCGGACTTAAGCCTTTGCCGATTTCAAGCGGCTTGTCTATCTCGACAGCCAGAATTACGATTTGATCGGGAAACCTGAGACCCAGATAACGAGCTATAGTGATAACATCCGGCAATCCCGCGTAATGAGGTGACACGCACGGAAACGCTTTCAGGTCTTCGGGCTTCATTCGAATAATCGCGCCCACCTCGTTTTTTCCGGTACAAATAGCATCGACTATAATCGCGTATTGATAGCCGGTTAAAACATCCAGAAGCGCCATACCGGCGAGATTGCATTCACAAACGTCGGCCAGATCGCCAGCTTCGGCTTTTATTGCTCTCGCCGCCAGGATACCTACGCCATCATCGCCTAAAAGTTCATTGCCAAGACCTAAAACCAGGGTTTTCATCGTCAATCTCGCTGAATTTCTTTTACCAGATTATGCCTGTAATCATAAACCGAAACGACCAGCGGCATCTGCCCCGGCAATGAATGAGTCGCGCAGCCGTGGCAAGGATCGTACGCCCGAAAAGCCATCTCGATCATGTTCAAAATGCCGTCATTGACATTACCTTTTGATATCAGGCCTTTGGCCGCTTTATCTATAGATAAAGCGATACGAGCCGCGTTATTTTGCGTGGCAACTATTAAATTGGCGCTGGTGATAATGCCTCTTTCATCGGTTTTATAATGATGAATCAACGTTCCGCGGGGAGCCTCTACTACGCCGATTCCCTCATCTGGAATGTTGCTGGGAATAGTATGAATATCAGGGTTGACGATATCGGGATCATTAGCCAGTTCCCGCATACGCTCGGCGGAGTACAACAGCTCCACCAGACGCGCCCAGCTATTGGCCAGAGTGAAATGCACGGGCTTTTTACCCAGCACTTGATAGAATTGCTCATAAGCTTCCTGCGCCAATGGTGTAGCCATGCCCTCGGCGGCGTTTAATCTGGCCAACGGAGCCACCGCGAATATGCCGCTATCCGGACCATCGACAAAGCCCTGCCAACCGATATCCTTTAAAAATGGAAACTTGATATAGCTCCAGGATTCAACGTGCTCGCCAATATGAGCCAGATATTCGGCGCCCGTGATTTTCATTAACTCGGAACCATCAGGTTTGACAATCCTCAATTTGCCGTCGTAGAAATTTATCTTGTTGTTATCATCGACCAGACCCATGTAATATGTTTTATGGGTGTAGATATCGGAAGTGATGTAATCGACATATTCAGGGTTTTTCAACACGACATCGTTAAACAGTTTTAGTGAAAATTGGCCGAAATCAACCGCTCGATTGGCGACCTCGATAAATTTCTGCTGTTCGTCTTTGGCGATACCTTTGGAAATCCCGCCGGGCAATCCGAATACGGGATGGATAGCCTTACCGGCGACCAGCGCCATCAGTTCGCGAAGTTGTCTGCGCATGGCGATAACTTCTTTGCCCGTTTCGATACCGACTTTACCCAGAACGCCCAATATGTTTCGTTCAGCTTTGGGCGCTTTAGGTCCGACCACGAAATCGGGACCGGCCAGGTAGAAGAAATGCAGCGCGTGATCTTCTATGAAAAAGATATTATATATCAACTCCCTGATCTTTTTCGCGGCAATCGGCGGATCGACTTTGTATAAATCATCCAGCGCCCTCGTCGAAGCCATGTGATGCGCGGTGGGACAAACCCCGCATATCCGCGAAGTTATCTGCGGCATATCCTCGGCGGGACGGCCCTGCGCGAAACGTTCGAAACCGCGCAATTCCGGCACTTGAAGATAAGCTCTGTCCACGTTGCCGGCGTCATTTAAGAATATATCTATCTTGCCATGGCCTTCCAGACGGGTGATCGGGTCGATTGTAATCTTCTGTTTCATTACTTGCGACCTCCTTTCTGCGATGTTTCATAATGTCTGTGCAGAAGCGATGCCGGTAGGCTGTAACGATAAAACGTACCGGTGGGGTCAACGATATTGTCCAGGATTTTGCCGATTTCCTTTTCATCATTCGAATCGACCATTGAAGCGATAGCCGAGATCGCTTTGGCGCCATAATCGGTCACCTGATCGGTCGGCCCCATACAGCCGGTGCAGGGCATATTGGCCTTAACACATACCGCCCCGCAACCCTTACGCGTAACCGGACCCAGACACAGAAGTCCTTGAGCCAGCAAGCATAACTCAGGATCGATCTTAATTTCAAACGGGCGTTTAAATTCCTTAAGCGAAAGTTTATCCGGTTTGGTATCGCGCCTGACACATTCCTCGCACAGGGCAATATCCGGCGCCAATATCGATCCTTTGGCCGGTAACTTACCGGCCAGAATCGCGCCGACCGCGTCAGTTATCAAATTCACCGGCGGCGGACAGCCGGGCAAGTAGTAGTCAACATCGATTACCTGGTCGAGGGTCTTGACAGTATCCCACAGTTGCGGAAGTGTTAACGTTCCTTCGGCAACATCGGTGCTTTCGGCCGGGAACAGCTTGTTTTCGTTAACCGTGCTGAAAGTTTTGATATAAACTTCCTCGAACATATCCTGCCGACGAAACATATTAGCCAGCCCCGGAATACCGCCAAGCTGGGCGCAACTGCCGAAAGCGACAACAAGCTGGGATTTTCCTCGAAGTAGTTCAACCATCTCCTGCTGTTCCGAACTGCGGATCGCGCCGTTTATGAAACTAACGGCCAGGCTTTTATCGGGCATAGCTTCAACATCAGAGCGTTTGAAATCCAGGGCGACCGGCCAGAAAACTATATCGATCGCGCCGACAACATCCAGGATTTTCTCGGCCAAGTCGACTACTGCTTCCTCACAGCCGCCGCATGACGCGCACCAATAAAAGCCAACTTTGGGTTTACTCATGAAACACCTCCCATCGCCAATTTAGAGGCTTCCTCTAATCCCACCTGAGATTGCAAGCCCATGTTCCAAGGTTGAGGTTCCAGATTAAGCGGGCCAAGCTTTCTTACGGTTTCTGTCATCTCATTGATTACTCTCTGAACTTTATCACCTTCCGACGCGGCAATCCATTCGAGCCGAACGCGGGCTTCATCGATACCCATGGATTTCAGGAGTTTTTTAAGAAGCATGAATCGGCGCAGGGCTTTGTAATTTCCTTCTTGATAATGGCAATCGCCGGGATGACAGCCGCCGATTAAAACGCCATCCGCGCCGTTTCTCAAGGCCGCCAGTACGAACTGGGGATCAAGCCTTCCGGAGCACATGATTCTCACTACCCGGACATTGGGGGCGTAAGTCATCCTGGCGGTGCCGGCTAAATCGGCGGCGGTATAAGTGCACCAATTGCAGAAAAACGCGATAATTCTGGGTTCGAATCGCTTTTCCTCGTTTTTATTATCAGACATAACTCATCACTCCTTTGATTTCCCTGAATATCTGCTCATCGGTAAACAGGTTTTGCTGAAGCGCTCCAGATGGGCAAGCCGCCACGCATGTTCCGCAACCTTTGCACAGCGCGCCATTAACTGCGGCTATGTTTTTAATTTTATCATAGCTGATAGCGCTAAAAGGACAGAGCCCGATGCAGGTTTTACAGCCTGAGCATAATTCATCCTGTATAGAGGCGGTGTTGGGTTCGAGCTCAACATAACCTCTATCAATAAGCGCCATAGCCTCAGCGGCTGCGGCGCCGGCCTGAGCTACGCAATCGGGGATATCTTTCGGGCCCTGACAGGCTCCCGCCAGATAAACGCCATCGGTGAATGTCGAAACAGGAGCCAGTTTGGGATGACGTTCCAAAAACCAACCCTCTTTACTGCAACTGATATTGAACATCCGCCGAACATCATCGGCATCGGGTTGCGCTTCCAGGCCAACCGATAAGACAACCATATCGACCGGGATTCGGCGAACAGCGCCGATTAAGGTATCTTCCGCCCTAATAATCAGCTTGCCTTCCTCTTCCGGTTTCATGGTCCAGTCGCTGATTTCCGCTACTCGGCCGCGGATAAAATGCACATTTTCATTCAGAAGCTTTTCGTAGAATTCTTCGTAACCTTTTCCGGGAGTTCGCATGTCGATATAGAAATTGTAAACTTCCGCGTGCGTACGCTCTCTGATAAGGTGAGCCAGTTTCAAAGAATACATACAGCAAACCCGCGAACAGTATTTGTTCGTGTGGTTATCGCGGCTGCCCACGCAATGGACGATGCCAACGGTCTTGGGTGGTTCGCCATTTTTGAGGACGACCTCGCCGCCGGATGGTCCGGAGGCGTTGACCATGCGCTCGACTTCCAGACTGGTATATATATTGGGGTACTTGCCATAACCATAGCGCGGTATACGTTTGGCATCGAATGTCTTAAAACCGGTAGCCAGAATTATGGCCCCGACCTCAATTTCTTTTATCTCTTCTGTTTGTTTTAAATTAATCGCGTTTCGTTCGCAGGCGTCCACGCAGTATTTTTTACATTTCCCGGTCTTGAATTCCAGACAGGATTTATCATCGATAACCGCTACCAGCGGCGTGGCCTGCGGGAAAGGGATATATATCGGTTTGCGCTTGCTTAAGCCGACATTGAACTCATCAGCGACTTTGCCCTTTTTGAAAATGCAGGCCTCGATACAGTCGTAACAACCGACACAAAGGTTTTCATCGACATAACGAGGTTTGCGTTTCACCTTGATCTTAAAGTTTCCAACGAAACCTTCGACCCCGACTACTTCCGAGTAGGTCCACAGCGTAATATTAGGATTGGCCCTGACCGCCGACATCTTGGGCGTAAGGATACAGGCGGCGCAATCGAGTGTGGGGAAAGTTTTATCGAACTTGGCCATGTGCCCGCCGATTGTCGGTTCCTGTTCGACTAAGTAAACCTGTTTGCCGGAATCGGCCAGGGTCAGCGCGGCATGTATGCCTGAAATCCCGCCGCCAACTATTAAAACATCCGGATGGACAGGCACTTTAGTTCTTTGCAATGGTTGATGTAATGATACGCGTTCGACCGCCGCCGCTACCAGAGCCATCGCTTTTTCCGTACCGGCTTCTTTATCGAAAGTCACCCAGCTCACATGTTCGCGAATGTTAGCCATTTGAAAGAGGAACGGATTGTTATCGGCACTGGCAACCGCCCGGCGAAAAGTCGCCTCGTGCATAAGCGGGGAACAGGAGGCTACCACTACCCGATCAATCAAGCCGTCGCGCAAATCCTGCTGAATCAGTTCCTGACCCGGATCGGAACACATGAATTTGTATTCTCTGGAAACCGTGACATTGGGCAGGTTCTTGGCAAATTCAACTGTCTTGAGGATATCCACTTTGCTGGAAATATTAATTCCGCAATGGCAAATATAGACGCCGATTTTAGGCGCGCCGTTAGATGAGTTCTTAACTGTGGACATGTTGACCTCCCTGAACCGCTTTGACCGATCGTGGGATCTTGAGCGGCGTAAACAGACGGTTCAAACCCAGGCTCTTGGGTGACAAACCAAGTCCAACTCCGATTAGCTGAGTGAAATAAGCCACCGGCACATTGATAATTTCACCATAACTTTTCAATATTTCCGCTTGATAGCACTCAAGATTAAATTGGCATAGGGGGCAAGCGGTGGCAACAACATGACAACCGCGTTTTTTAGCTTCTTTAAGCAGTATATAACTAAGCCTTAAACCGACTTCCTGAATCGTACCGGTAAGTGATCCGCCGCAACAACGGGTTTTAAGCGGCCAGTCGACAACCTCGGCTCCCAGCGCCGTCAGTATCTTATCCATAGACTTAGGTTCGTGTTGATTATCGAATTCAGCGTAGGGCCGAACGATCTGACAGCCGTAATAACAGGCTACCCGTAAACCGGCTAATGGGCTTTTGACTGCTGATGTGATTCGTTCAAGGCCGATATCATTTAATAAAACATCGAGCGGATGCCGTATTCTAACATGGCCGGAATATTTCAGACCGGCTTGATTTAAAGCCTTGTCTACTTCATTTTTGATATCTTCATGTTCTTCCAGATAAAGCCGGGCTTTATTTAAACCCAGATAGCAAGCCGCGCAAGGGACTACCAGATTGACCTCGCCTGAACCGCTAAATTGCTGTTCGGCCAGAGCGAAATTCCGGGCCGACAGAGCGAACGCCTTCAACTCGCTTATGGACATATACGCTGTCGCTCCACAGCAATTCCAGTCATCCAATTCTTTCAAGGGAATCGCCAGAGCTTTGAATACCGCCAGCATCGATTCCTCATAAGCCCTGCCGGTGCTTTTTAACGAGCATCCTGGATAATAAGCGTAATTCATGAGGTCACCTCTTTCAAGCGGGCCAACTCATCTTTGCTTTTTACCATATGGACTTTTTCCAGAACTTTCAGCATGCTATGTAATTCATCCTTGCGTTTGATAGATTCTTTTTTCAGGCTGAATCGCCCGCGGGTTAGGAGTTTCAAGCCCAGGCCGGTTTGTTTGAATAGTTTGAAAGGATTAGTCTTCAGGAATAGACGCAGTATTAAGCGGCCCTCGCTGTTACGCCCCGACTTTTCGACGTTTTTAAAAAATTCATTGGCCAGCACGGGAATCGGAAAACGCTTGGGGTATACGCCTTCCCTGATCGCCAGTCTCTTGGCGGCATACATGATATCCGTCAGCTTGATATCCTTGGGGCACTCGACTGTGCATGAATAACATGACGCGCAAAGCCAGGTAGTGTAACTGTGCAGAACATCAGCCTTAAAACCCGCCCGGATCATCGCTATAATTTGCCGGGGGGTATAATCCATATATGGGCTGATCGGACACATACCGCTGCAAGTGCCGCATTGAATACAGCTGAATAGTTTTTCGCCTTGAGGAATTGACGCGATTTCGCTGGCAAACGCCGGATCAAGCTCTGATTCGTAACGTATCTTACGCCATCCTCGCCATTTTTCCATTGATTTTCTCCTTATCTCCTTTGGATTCAGCCATAACGGCTTTAAGTCCAATACCATCTTAATTTATCGATCAAGCGACGATTGAACGCGGCTATGCGGCTATAAACAATAACAGGCTGCTTCAATCGTCTTCTAATAATTCCCTCGCTTTTCAAATCATCTTTCCTATATTTTTGACATTCAGGTTTTTCACTTAAATTTTATTGTCTCCATTACGCTATTCAAAAAGTAAGCTGAAATTGAGATCGTATCAGATAGTCGTTTCTGGTCTCGGAATTACGCGAATGGCGAAGCCGGCCGAAATCAATCTGCCATTTCAGAAAATGTTCGATGATATATTTATTGAACCCCAGCGTAATTTCCTGTTCACGGTTTACCTTGCCGGCGTTTTGATATTGTTTGATAACATCAGGATCATCGCCTGAATCTTCGATTAGCCGTTGCGCTCTCGATTTGGCGTAGTTCGTGAGCACATCCCGAAAATCGACAACCGCGTAGCGAAGGCACACCTCATATGATTTGTCGATGCGGTATGATGTTTGAACCAGGCCACCCAGCATCGTTAATTCGGTTTGCGATGGTTCATTCACATCCGAATAGCCGGCGTAGCCTGTGCCTGAAAGAGAAACTCCCTGATATTTAACCAGGAACTCCGGGGCGAATCGATAGCGAAAATCCTGAAACTCCGTCGGATCCATATCCCAGGCCGCGCTCATACCGACACTATAGCGCAAGTCCCCTCTCTCCGCGTCCGTGCTTGATTGCACCTGGATGTTATTGGCATTACGAGAAATATGTAAAAACAACTCCGGATGAAATTCGGCTGTCGGGCCGGGATCGACCAAATCAGAAGGATTTACGATCTCCTCAGCATAAACTTTCGGTAAGCCAATTGCGTGTGACGCGCGCGCGTTGACACCGGTAAACATACCAATTTCATAGCCCCAGGCCAGCGGCTTTTCATAACCATTATGAAACGCGAACCCCATCTGCCGTTCGGCACCGAAGTACTGGGTAGTTATTGCCCAGTCGATAAAGACCAGACGCTGGAATGACTGTATGCGATAGCGCGTAAATGGAACTTTATACTGCCCGAAACGAAATTGCAGGCGGTTGTCCAGCTTGTAATTAAAATACAAATCCATCAACTCAAGCGATTTGGGCGCGGTGCTCAAATGCAGTTTAAACGATAGATTCGGATCGATTATATCACCCTGCAAGGTAAGCCGAATCCTTCTGGCTTTCATATACAGGCCGGTAGTTCTATCTTTGCCCGATCCATTATCGCGGCTTTCGTAGTA
>CAZFSN010000101.1:0-11375 GCA_964521815.1 uncultured Ignavibacteria bacterium
TATGCCGACATGGAAAAACCTCACCCGATGAACCGGCTACTTCAAGGCGATGTCGGTTGCGGCAAGACGGTTGTGGCTTTGCTGACCATGCTTGGCGCGGTTGAGGCCGGTTATCAGGCGGCGATAATGGCTCCAACCGAGGTACTGGCCGAACAGCATGGCTTCTCGGTGGCAAATATGCTGGAGGGCATGGGTATAAGCCTGGCCGTGTTCACCGGTTCGGTGATCGGCAAAAAGCGGCTAGCCTTACTTGAGAAAATCGCCGACGGCGAAATCGATATCGTGATCGGTACACATACGCTTATCCAGGATAAAATCGAATTCGCCAAACTGGGGTTGGCGGTAATAGATGAACAGCATAAGTTCGGCGTCGCGCAGAGAGGACAACTGATAAAGAAAGGCTTTCATCCTGATATTTTGGTGATGACCGCCACGCCGATTCCGCGGACCCTGGCTATGACTGTCTATGGCGATCTGGACGTATCGATTATCGATGAGATGCCCCCGGGCAGAAGCCCGATAAAGACATCATTTGTCCCTATGGAGAAGCGGGCCAGGATGTATTCTTTCATCAAAGACCAGGTCAAAGCAGGACATCAGGCGTATATCGTATATCCGCTGGTGGAAGAATCGGAAAAGTTGGATTTGAAAGCGGCCAAAGAGAGTTATGAAAAACTCCGGAAGGAAATATTCCCGGATTTTAAAATCGCCTTAATTCACGGCCGGATGAAAGGTATCGAGAAAAATCGGGTAATGGCCGATTTCAAAGCCGGCCGTACCGATATTATTACCGCCACCACGGTTATAGAAGTCGGCCTGGATGTAGCCAACGCCAACGTCATGGTAATCGAACACGCGGAACGTTTCGGCCTGTCACAACTACATCAATTACGCGGCAGGATCGGTCGTGGTCCCCATCAATCTTATTGCTTTTTATTAAGCGATGATAAACTCTCGCGGGACGCGGAAGCCAGGATCACCACCTTATGCGCGACTAATGACGGTTTCAAAATAGCCGAAGCTGACATGACTATTCGCGGCCCCGGAGAGATTATGGGTACCCGTCAACATGGCTTGCCCGAATTGAAAGTTGCCACCTTGATGGACGCTAAAATGTTATCGCTTGCCAGACAGAGCGCTTTTAGGATAATATCTGATGATGAGATGTTGATTAAACCCGGTAATCGCCTTCTACGGGAGGTTCTTATAAAGAAATATGGAAATAAAATTAAATATTCAAAGATCGCGTAGGTTGGAGGAAATATGAACAAAAAAGTAAAAAAAGCCGAGACGTTGGCCGATGACCTGGGAGATTTGTTCAACAGCCTTGTTAACGAAACGTCTGATCTGGATTTAAAACGGCTGTATAAACAATTGGAAGCCGACATGATGGACATCCGCCATAAAATCGCTCTGGCGGCGAAAATAACCGGTGAAGACAAGAATTGAGGTGAATCATGACTGATGATTCGAGACAAGATATAAATTCTTTGCTCTTCACTCAATTAATTATGAGTTTTCATGCCGCGGCCTGGCAACAGATGGGCAAAGTAACTGATCCACTTACCGGGAAAATAGAAAGGAATCTGGAATTAGCCAAGAATTCGATTGATATTTTGGGTATGCTTGAGGATAAAACAAAAGGGAATTTGACCGAACATGAAACAAAATTTCTTCAGCAAGTACTGACCCAGCTTCGGATGAATTACGTTGAAGAGTCAGGCAAGCCGCAGCCGCCGTCCGAAGAAAGCAAAAAGGATGAATCCCCCAAACCCGACATGCCGGAAAATAAAACCGGCGATGAGAATTAGTGGAATATTTTAGGCCTTTTCATATATGTATTTGTACCCGGCCCGAGACGATTTTTGCGAACTAATCATGGGCCGAAGAGTATATACCAAAAAGACTTGCTTTTCGGAGGGAAGGCCGTATTTTAGGTTTACGTGTGGACCAAGATGATCTTTTACAAGATAAATTAGGCAATAATGTCCGCAGGGATGTTATATTAGCGCCGTTTACGACTTTCAGAATTGGCGGTCCGGCGAAATATTTCTATGAGGCAACGAACCCTCAGCAATTATTAGCCGCCTATGATACGGCGGTCACTGAAGGTCTGAAATTTTTTGTTCTTGGAGGCGGTTCTAATATCCTGTTCGCCGATGAGGGATTTGACGGTTTTATTATTAGAGACGCCAGCCATGAAATAGTCGTCGATGGCATCGAGATATCGGCTCAATCCGGCGTCAGGTTGGATAAACTGGTCAATTTTGCCACTAATAATTCGCTGGCCAATCTAAAATTCGCCGCCGGCATACCGGGCAATGTAGGCGGGGCGATTTTTGGCAACGCCGGCGCTTTCGGCGGAAGTATGGCCGATGTACTCCAATCGGTCGTCATATATAATCCGCGGGCCGGCATTAGAATTGTCGAAAGTTCATATTTCGACTTCGCTTACCGACATAGCCGGTTGAAAGCGGAACATGAACTGCTAATCTCGGCGAAATTGAAATTAACTTCTGGTGATAAGACCGAAATCACCGATAAGATTAATACACATCGCCAGTTGCGGCGAGCTAAACATCCTGTGGATGAAGGCAGCGCCGGTTCGGTTTTTAAGAATATTAAATATCCCGAATTGAAGCCGGCCGGCAAATTACTTGAAGATTCCGGAGTGCGAGGCATGAAAGTCGGCGGAGCCGAGATTTTTGAAAGACATTGCAATATCATCATTAACAAAGGACAAGCCAGGGCGGCGGATGTTCGACAATTGGCGTCAATGATGCGGCAAAAAGTGATCGATAAGTTCGGCATAGAACTGGAATATGAAATAACGATAATGGAACCATAGCGAAGGAGGTTTTTAGGGAAAATAGCTAAAGAAAAGTGTGGTTGCTCAGGAGAGTAATTGTCTAAATTTTTCGAGAAAATCAGTCGTTCGACAGCGGCGGCGAGTCTATTGTTTCTTTTCCTGGCCGGCCCGGCTATTGTGAAAGCGGCTGTCGGGGAGATTGATAATCCCATACACTATAAATCGCGGTTCGTCCCACCGTTGCGCTTATCGACATTTCCAGGTGGATTATCGGCAATCAAGCCTGATGTTTACCTTCTTAGCCTAAATCGTATGGGAAGATCTTGGGTCGTTGAAATTCCCAGTAACAATCGATATGTCTCATTAAGTTTATTTGCCGGCGCTTATATGTTGTTCAATCCATATATAATGAGCCGCGAAAGCTATATCAAATATTCGGCCGGGAAAGTGGTCAGCGAGGCTTGGCTCAAGGATATGGAAAGCTTCAGCGGGACAAAAGGCAAAAACGACCAAGATACAGGAATCGATATTCCTATCAATATAAATATTCCCAAACCGGTTAAATCGATTATAGGCGAAGGCGGGCCGAGGATTAATGTCACCGGTTCGAGGCGAATTTCATTTTCGGGGAAATCGCAATGGGATGATTTAACTACTACCGGCACATTTAAACAATCCAAGTTCCCATCGCTTCATATGGAACAGACCTCTCGCTTTAAAATAAAGGGTCAGATCGGTTCGAAAATTTCGGTCGAGGTCGATCAGGATTCCAATCGCGATGTCGATATGGCCAACACGCTCAAACTTCGCTATAAAGGCGAAGAAGATGAAATTATCCAATCGATTGAGGCCGGCAACACCACTCTGGCTCTACCCAATTCTCAGTTCATCGGATTTTCTCAGAACGTTCAGGGATTGTTCGGTATCAAGGCCACCGCTAAAGTTGGTAATATCAATTTGACTATGATAACATCCCAGGAAAAAGGTTCATCGGAGAAATCATCCTTTTCAGCCGGCACTCAAGCTTCCAGCACTGATATTTGGGATTATCAATATTTGCATAATGTCTATTTCTTCCTGGGTCATGAATTTACTGAAAATGATTCGTTGCTCGATGTGCAGTTATTCAAGGAAGGAGTTCCGAGAGACCTGTATGGCCTGGCCTGTGTCGATCCCCATTATGGTCCCGGAGCCAATGAGACCGGCGGTGTCGATACGATGTTTTATATGACCGAGGCGGACAGTATTCGGGGCGAAGTGGAAAGGCGGAACTTCACATTAATTGAGGAGACCGAATACGATTTATTTTACCGGAGCAAATATGTAATTCTTCATCAAGCGATTCCTGAGGCGGGTGTCCTGGCAGCTTATATAAAATACGCTCACACCGATTCCCAGGGCAATGTTTCCATTCGCCAGGAAGGCAAGGTGACAGGGGATACCCTGGTATTGAAGCTGATCAGGGATCCTGATACGGATACCTCGTTCGTTACCTGGGATCTGGAATGGAAAAATGTATATTATTTGGGCAGCCGCGATTTAACGCGGGAGGGCTTCGAGCTTCAAATATACAAAGGCATAGGCACTCTGGAGACGGACGTTCTCGACCAGGATAGTATCCCGTTTATTCATTGGTTCGGATTCGATGAATACGAGAATGCTAATCCTAACAATCTAACGCCGGACGGCTTGTTTGATTTTAACACAAATAAATATTTAGACGCGGCCAGGGGGCATTTAATCTTTCAACAGAGAGAACCATTCGCTGAATCGTTTTTAAATGAACCTAACCCCGCCGTTTATGATTATCGTTATCCGAACACTACGAGGGGGCAGTCAAAGAAATATTACATTCATGTTAAAACCGCCAAACGCGATAATACTTTTTCGCTGGGTAAAACCAATATTATCGAAGGTTCGGAAGTCGTGAAAATGAGCGATGGGCGAATCTTGAAACGCGGTTCGGATTATAATATAGTCTATGAAATCGGCCAGATTACTTTCATCAACGAAGAGGCTTTAAACGCGGCGGCCGATATTTCGGTTGATTTTGAATATGCCCCGTTTTTCATGCCCGAGAAAAAATCGCTGTTCGGCCTGTCGGCTCAATATGATATTAATGACAAATCGTTTTTCTCGTTATCCGGATTATATCGAAAAGAATCCTCCAAGGAATTTCGACCCCGGGTCGGTCGTGAGCCCAAGCGGTCGATGATCTGGGATTCTAATATCAAGCTCAGTTTCAATCCGGAGTTCATCACCTCCATGGTTGATGCCTTGCCATTGGTTGAGACCGACGCCGTCTCTAGAATAGAAATATCAGGAGAGGTGGCTCAGAGCTTTCCCAATCCCAACCTTCGCAACCGCGCTTATATCGATGACTTCGAAGGCACCCGCGAATATACCGATCTTGTCACGAGAAGAGGAATCTGGACCCAGGCCTCCGTTCCATCAGGCTGGGGACTCAACAACCGCAGGACATGCTGGTGGTATAATCCTTATGATTCTTATACCATAAAGGATATCTGGCCGGAAAAAGATGTACAGCAGCACGAAAATCGCCAGGATGTTCTGGTTCTTGAATATTGGCCGGACACTACTTCCGGTGGACCGGATACTGAGGGCTGGTCAGGAATCATGCGTCCGATGTATTCCGGCCTGTCGGACCAATCAAGAACGAAATTCATTGAAATCTGGTACTTACCGGATAATTTCGCGGACGCGCAGCCGATTTTATACATCGACGCCGGAAAAATATCCGAGGACCTCAATGGTGACGGAATTAAAAACACGGAAGATAAAAACGATGATGGTGTCTTTCAGGAGGATGAAGATACCGGGCTGGATGGTTGGTACAACGCAGTGGAAATACAGATGACAGGTTTACCGGGTCCGGACCCCAGCCACGATGACTGGTTCTATAATGATAGTCCGGAATCAAGATATGACTATTCCCACATTAACGGTACTGAAAATAGCCGAGAAGACCCGGACCGGCTTAATCGCTTTGACACCGAAGATATTAACAATAACGGATCGCTGGACTTGACTAATGCTTATTTCCAATACGAAGTCGATTTAAACGACGATAAATATGTTCAGGAAATAACGGATACCGGGTGGCGCTTATTGAGAATTCCATTCCAGGATTCATCGGCATTTACATCCACCGGCAATCCCGATTTCGAAGTGATTAACTTCATCAGGCTTTGGCTTACCGGTATATCGGAACATTATAGTTTAAAGCTGGCCTCAATCCAGCTCGTTGGCAACAAGTGGCAGGAACTGGCGGCGCCGGAACCGATCTATATGAACGGCATGCCCCGGGTACCCGATTTTGAGGTGACAGTCAAGAATACACAGGAACATGCCAATTCATATAATTCACCTCCGGGGATTTACGGTGAACTCGATCAGCAGACCGGAGTTCAGGAGAAGGAGCAATCGCTGGTTTTAATTTATAACAACTTATTTCCAGGTCAGACCCTGGGGACTTACTGGCCGCTTTTGAATTATGAGGACTATACTTTATACAATAAAATGAAAATGTACGTGCATGGTGATGAGAATCTGGATGAATCCAAGCCGCTTAATTTCTATTTTAGAGTAGGCGCGGATTCGATAAATAATTATTACGAGTTTCATACCAAACTTTATCCGGGCTGGGATGAGAGAAATTACGTGGATATCGATTTCACGGAACTGACCGCTCTTAAAAGCTATCTTCACGCCCACCATCCCGATAGTATCAGCCTGGTTGACACTACTTATGGAAAGTACACCGTTAAGGGCAATCCATCATTGTCACAGGTTAAGTTCTTCGTTCTTGGAATAGAATATGACAGCGTTTACTGCGACACCGTGAACTCCGGCGATTCGACTGTTGTGGATACAGTTGCCGTTCCGCTTATACCGGTCAGCGGCGAGGTCTGGTGCGATGAACTTATTTTAACCGATGTTCGCCGCAACAGCGATTTCGCCGGACGCATGACAGCCTCAATTAGCCTGGCCGATCTGGGTGATATCACGATAAACTATTCCCAGACCGGGGCAGACTTTTTCAAATTGAATCAAACAAGACCGGAAGGCGCTCTTTCCACCCAGCAATCAATTTCCGGTAAAGTCAATCTGGAAAAGTTTTTGCCGCCTTCTCTGGGTTTAAGTTTGCCCCTGTCGGCCCGCTGGGAGAAAACTTTGAGGCTTCCCCGGCTAAAAACAGGATCCGATATTATTTTACCTGATGATCTGCGCCAAAAAGAAAAGACCGAAAGCAGGAACTGGTCGGTTTCGACATCGGAGAGTTTCAGAAAGAACACGAAAAATTGGCTTTTCAATTTGACTTTGAACCGTATAACGACGAACTACACCTATTCGAAAAGATATTCGACCAGCCCGGTCACGCCGATTAATAACTCCAGCGCATATGACGTGACCGGCAGATATGACCTGACACCCCGGATCAAGCCGTTTTTTAAGCCTTTTTCGTGGACAAAAAGCTTATTTATGCCGGCCAGTATACATGATATCAAGCTTTATTTTATGCCGACCGTTTTGAAATTCGATGCCGATGTGAAAAGCACGAACGCGTACCAACAAAACAACCGCGGAATCGTCAGTTCGACTTACACACGTGATTTTACCGGCAATCAGACTTATGGGATGAATCTGTTTACCGCGCTCAAAGCGGATTTTTCGACACAAACCAGGAGAGATATCAGCAAGCCCGGCAGCATGGTATTCTCGCTGAATCCGAGCGAAATACAAATAGGCCGTGAAAGAGATTACTTGCAATCATTTTCGACTTCGTTTACGCCTAAAATCAGCCGCGAACTTTTACCGCGTGTCCAGTTTTCATCGAGATATTCGGATAACTCCGACCTGGCCGGCAATCCGGATTCTACCCGGACGACTCAATTATCGGCTAATCTGCGCGGCGATATTTCTCTTGATATCTTTAAATTGACGGGTATTAGCGAGCTTTTAAATACTCAAAAATCTCCAGATAGATCCGTACCGAATATGCCTCCAAAAGATGACACTTCCAGGGACGCAAATATCAATCAAGGAATGAACGATGAAAAAGACAATCCATCGAGGGACGGCGAACCCGAAAAGGAAATTGATGAAGGTGAAGCCGGGGAAGAAACGGACGAAGGCGGTGAAACCAAAGGCGGCGGCTTCAAGATCCCCAATCCGCTTACGGGATTGAAAAAAACGTTTTCGATATTGAACACAATCAAACCGGTGAAAGCATCATTTGCGACCGATAAAAAAATCAACCGGGCCGGTCTATATGAAAGGCCAGGATGGGATTATACCCTGGGTTTTGCCGACCAGATATCGGTCCGCCGTAATACTCAGGAGGGTTTTAATACCAGTGATCAGATTACGCGTTCTCTTGACTACTCTTTTACGTCCGGTATCACTCCATTTAGAAATCTGGATATTAATTCATCTTATAAAAGCAGAATAACAGTAACGCGAGGTTCTAATGTACCCACCAAGACGAAATCTGTTGAGTTCCCGAGCCTGGACGCCAATTTAACCGGTTTGGAGAAGCTTCCGCTGGTCAATCGGTTAACAACATCCGTGACCCTTCAAACTAAATACGCCCAAAAAATCGATGAAAGCGGAAACGCGGACTCGGGCGAACTTACCAGCCGCGCGACCAATAATAATTATACTCCGCTCATAGGTCTTAATTTCAGTTTCAATAAAGGGGTAAAGGCAACAGTCAGATATGATTATAACAACCGAAAAACGGAGAATCTGCGGACGGAAGGAAGCAACCAGAGAGTCGATTATGGTCAGGACAGAACTCTCGGAATATCGGTAAGTTATTCCCTGACCGCCCCTCAGGGTTTGAAAATTCCGATAATCGGCAAACTTAAGTTCAATAGCCAGTTGACAATGTCTCTGGATTATGATAAAAAGTACAGGAAAACGTGGTTTATTACTGATGATGTGAAAAGCACTGATGCCAATAGCGTGGAAACATCGATTGAACCCAAGGTTTCATACAGATTTTCCGCTAAAGTCACAGGTGGTTTTAATGCCAAGTGGATGGATTCGAATGACAAGGTACAGGTCCGCAAAAGGCATGTCAGGGAGTTGGGAATTTGGACGGAGTTAAGATTCTAATAGGTAAAACCTGCCTTATCCTTGTCCTATTGTCGATATCTTTTATGAGTTGCGGAGGTCAATCTATTCCTGAATTTGATAAAGACGAAGCCTTTAATTACATTAAACAGCAGTGCGATTTTGGTTCGCGGAATCCTAATAGCGAAGCTCATAAAAAATGCGAGGAATTTCTGTATCGCGAGTTATCGGCAACTACTGATATCTGCCGAAGACAGAGTTTTACCTATATCGATACTATTCGGCAGGACACACTTTATTTGACCAACTTAATCGCTTCTTATAACACAAAGAATACGACCAAGAGAGTTCTTCTCTGCGCTCATTGGGATAGTCGTCCCTGGGCCGATTATGATCCCGATTCGAGTAAACATTCCACTCCGGTGATGGGCGCCAACGACGGCGCATCAGGTGTGGCCGTGCTTCTTACGATAGCTAAAATATTTAAGGATGATCCGCCGCCCGTTGGTGTCGATATAATCCTTTTTGACGGTGAGGATTATGGTCAATATGGGTCTCAAGATCAATGGCTGTTGGGCAGTAAGTATTTTGTCTCGCATATCGGCAATTACAAACCATCATATGTATTGCTTCTGGATATGATCGGCGATATCGACTTGAACATACATAAAGAATATTATTCACAAACCTATGCCGGCTGGCTTGTCTCAAAAATATGGGATGCCGCGGCTTTGGAAAAAGCTGAGCATTTTTACCCCGATATAATGCATTCCGTATACGACGACCATATACCGTTTATCGAACGCGGTATTCCGGCGGCTGATTTAATCGATATGGATTACCAGTGGTGGCACACGACAGCGGATACCCCGGATAAGTGTTCGGCCGAAAGCCTGGCCGAAGTCGGCCGGGTTGTTTTAAGATTATTGTATGGCCCGAATCAATTATAGGGGGGAATTAGTTGCAACCGCTTGTCTGTCTTTTCGTATATTGTAAGGGGTAATTAAGGAAGAAAGCATGAAAGCGCTCGGGATCATATCGGCTTTATTGATATTATTGATTCCCTTGGGATTCAGTCAGGAGGGGATATCCTCCAGCGGCAAATTATCCCTGTCAGCCTCTGACATGACCGGCCTGATTATAAAAACTCCCCAGAATGTTCATTGCAAGATAGAACTTTATACACATAGCGCTGATATTATTAGCGGCGAATACCGGATATGGGCGGATGCCGGTTCCGCTGATCGGGAGTCCAGATTTATTAATTTAATCGAAGTCAAGCTTGATTACAACGGACGCAACTCAAAAAACGCCAATCTTGAAGTATTGGCTCCGACGCGGGCGCCCTGGGAGGGATCGAATTATAGTGTCGGCGTAGATCTTACCTTAATGGTTCCGGAAAATTTCTATGTTGAAGCGAAAACCTCTTACAGCAATATTGATCTGGTGGGACCTTTTGGCGGAGTGAATATCGATGATGAGTACGGATCGGTAACGGTTGAAAAAGTCAGGGGCAACTCGACTATAAAAGCATCATATTCATCAGTTGATCTCACGGATTTGAAAGGTTCGGTCACAGTCGATGCGGTTTATTCGGAAATTAACGCGCGTGAAATAGTAATTGAAAACAGTCCGGGCATGTTCACGACCTCATACGGCTCGTTAAACCTGGAGGATATCACCGGTGCAATTGAAGCAGTCACCGACTACGACAATATCAAAGTTTCCAATATTAAGGCTCCCAAGGGCAGCGTTATCTTGCGGACCAATTATGGACAAATCGAGGCCGATAATGTGAGCGGCGAACTTGTCTGCGAAACGAGTTTCGAACCGATCACTCTCGGGAATATCGAATTGACGCATGGCATCAGTAAGTTCGATACCAAGCACGCGCCTATTGATGCCGAGATTTTGAAAATGGGCGATTCCCAACTGATAATTAACAATACTTATAGCACGATTAACCTGAGCCTGGCTTCCAATATTTCCGCGAAATTACTTCTGGCCGTGGATGAAGGGGGAAAAATTCATACCAAGGATTTATCGATTAAGCCTCTGGTTATGAAACGCGACCGTCTGGTAGGTTTAGTCGGTGATGGTTTGGCCAAGATAGAGATTAACGTAGATGGTATCGGCGAGATAAATATCACCGGCCAATGATCGCTTTAAGTTTATAATCCGATTATTATTCATTTTTTCATGTAAAGATTATTCAGGACTTTCCCCGGAAATTTGATGTAATTGTCTATAAGTTTATATATTCTACACAGTCAATATTTTTACTAAGTGGGAATCGGGTATTTTTAAAACAGAGGAACTTTTTAACAATTTCGGGTAGGTCGGGTTCCGACCGGAGGGAGAAACCCGGCATTCTTGGTTTTGGTAGATAATTTGTTAAGAACAAGAGGAGTATTTTGATGCGAAAAGTGTCGGGTTGAATAAAGAACTTCGTTCACTTGTTCGCTCC
>CAZFSN010000102.1:0-11373 GCA_964521815.1 uncultured Ignavibacteria bacterium
ATATCAAACGGTTCTGGTGGGAGACAATGACTCATCGCCGGGATGATATCGAAGGTGTCGACGCCGCTATCCTGATGTCGCCGAAAGTCTGGGAGGCCTCGGGGCACGTTGAGGGTTTCACCGATCCGCTGGTCGATTGCAAAAAGTGCAAACACCGTTTTCGGGCCGATACGCTCGAAACCGATGTCTGTCCCGATTGCGGCGGCGAGCTTACCGAACCACGTCAGTTTAACCTCATGTTTAAAACCTTCATGGGCCCAGTCGAAGATAGCTCGGCAATAGTCTATCTTCGTCCAGAGACCGCTCAAGGGATATATGTCAATTTCCAGAACGTGCTGGGGCCATCTCGCCAGAAAATACCGTTCGGCATTGCGCAAATCGGCAAGGCGTTCCGCAACGAAATCACGCCCGGCAATTTCATTTTCCGAACGCGCGAATTCGAACAGATGGAGATGCAGTTTTTCGTTCACCCATCCGAGGATGAGAAATGGTTCGAATACTGGAAAGAACAACGCTGGCAATGGTATCTGGAACTTGGCATACGGCCGGAGAAAATCCGCTGGCACGAGCACGCCAAAGCCGAACTGGCGCACTATGCCAAGAAAGCTTACGATATCGAATATGAGTTTTCGTTCGGCTGGAAAGAGATCGAGGGCATCCACAACCGCACGGATTTCGATTTAAGCCGTCACAAGGAAGCCTCTGGTAAAGACCTTCGCTATTTCGATGATCAGACCAAGGAGCGCTATTTACCTTATATTATCGAAACCTCCGCCGGCGCCGACCGGGCTACGCTTGTCTGTTTAGCCGATGCTTACCGGGAGGAGGAAGTCAAGGGCGAGACACGGGTTTCGCTGTTTCTATCGCCGAAAATAGCGCCTATTAAGGCGGCTATATTTCCACTGGTAAAAAAGGATGGCATGCCTGAGGTTGCTGCCAAAATCTATCAGGATTTGAAAAAGCATTTCAAGGTATTCTACGATGACGGCGGCGCGGTGGGGCGGCGCTATCGCCGCATGGATGAGGCCGGCACACCGTATTGTATCACCGTGGATGGTCAAACGCTGGAAGACGATACTGTCACAGTCCGCGAACGCGACAGCATGGAGCAGACACGGAATAAGATTGGCGAGCTGGTGGATTTGATTGGAAAAAGGATTGGGGGATAACCAATAATCGTATTTCCTCGTCACGAAGCTCCTGCTTTGTAACGAGCGTTAGATTCCTAAGCAGGTGCTTAGGAATGAGTTGAAGATATGAATATCCCAAAAGAATAAAGGTCGGTATTATAAAATGAAATCGCTGAAAGGATTAATAATAGGATTAGTATTATCGGTTTCGATATTAATCGCTGCTTGCGATAGCAACAGGACTGTGACTGACATCGATGGCAATGTTTATCGAACCGTAAAAATCGGCGATCAAGTGTGGCTGGCGGAAAACCTGAAGGTTACGCATTATCGTAACGGCGAAGCCATTCCTAATGTAACAGATAGTACGACCTGGGGCACAATAGGCTATGGGGCTTATCGCGATTATAATAATGATACCACGCTCGTTACTACTTACGGGCGGCTATATAACTGGCGCGCAGTAAATGATCCCCGCAACCTGGCGCCCGAAGGCTGGCATGTGGCCTCGGATGATGATTGGAAACAACTGGAGATGTTTCTGGGAATGAGCCGCGAGGAGGCCGACAAGGAGCGATATCACGGTACAGATGAAGGCGGCAAATTAAAGGAAAGCGGAACCGATCACTGGCAAGAATATAATGTCGGGGCTACTAATGAATTTGGCCTTACAGTCCTGCCGGGCGGATGTTGCCTGGCTGACGGCTATACCGATTATTTAGGGGGCAGCGCCTATTTCTGGACATCAACGGAATATGATAGCAGCCGAGCCTGGAATCGTTATTTCTATCATAATTGCGCGGATATGTTTCGCGGCGGTTCAGATAAACGGAAAGGATATTCGGTTCGCTGCGTAAAAGACTAATTAGCCAATTTAAAAGGAGTAAGTCAAAACTCCTGCGGTTTTGACCGAATACTGCGAATATTTCGTGGCCGGCAGACTCCCGACAGCTGGTTGGCGCACCGCCGGGGCAAGCGCGGATGTACACCAACCACAGGGTAAGCGTAGATACCGTCTTAAAAATCAAGTTATTACTTTTTAAATCCGAAACTTATAGCATTCTCCGGACAGGTGTTTATACACTCACCGCAGGAAGTGCAATCGGGTACGGCTTTGGCTTTTTCATTTTTAAGTTCGTAGATAGTCGGGCAGGGGCTTTTTTCCTCACAGTCGCCGCAATCGGTGCATTTGTTCATATCGACTCTGATACGACCGGGCGCGATTTTTTCCAGAAGCCACGATACGGCTCCTATAGGACATATAGAGTAGCAGAATGGCCGATACAGCACGAAACTGGCGATAACCAGAACCACCATCATAATCCAGAAAGTTAGATTAATATTCCAATGAAGAAGCTCGAAGAAATTTATCGGATCGTATAAGCTATATCCGGAAAACACTTGCCAGATGGGTACAGTGGTATCGGCGCCGATTCTTTCGCCGAGATAGAATATTTGATCACGGACGAAAAAGAATGTGAGAATAAATAAACCGAGCAGGCTTAACCGAACCGCGTTGAAGGCCGTGAAATTAAAACGTTTCCACTTGAACTTATGCGGGATTTTATTGATCAACTCCTGAAACGCCCCCAAAGGACAAACCCATCCGCAGAACAACTTTCGGCCAATTAAGCTGGGGATAAATATTGCCAAAAAGAAAGCCAGAAATATCGGGAAAAAGACACCCTGCGTGAACTTGAAAATAAACAGGTTGGTTATAGCACACATCGGGCTAGGGTGAAGCGGGAAGAAGTAATCCAGACCAAAGAGTACAAAAGCCACCGCCATCACAGCGATTCTAACCCAGATATTTATCCATCTGCCGAAAAGAAGAACCAGGCCGGCTAGCATCAAAATATAGAAAGCTATAAATTTTGTTGATAATAAGAAATCGCTTATATCGAGCGCTTGCTGTTCTTGCTCATCAGCCGGTTGGTTTTCAGGCTCAACAGCCGTTTCATCGGCGGCATCAGCTTCGGTTTGCTCAACCTCGGCGGCGACAGCTGTGCTTTCTTGCGTCGATTCGCTTTCGGCGGTCTGGGCTTTGGCCAAATTCACGCTTACCGATAGAGATAGCGCCATCACTATGATCACCGCGACACCGAGAATAAAACCGCGGCTTATCCCTAAATTGATAGTATTTTTAAAATCTGAAAATATCATAGATTGTACTCCCGCTTTCTTAATTCAATTGTCATTTTTCCCAGCTTAAATTCATTTGACTAAAAAAATTTTGAAAGCTCGAAAAGCTTATTCTTTGGCTATTTGCTCAACTTCCCACTGTTCGGAAACCCACAGGCCGTACACTTTGCATTCCGGGTAGAGCATTTTTATTCTATCCACCGCCATCATTGTATGCTTCCGATGCGTAATCTCATCGACCGGATGGCCGCCACAGTCATGATGTCCAACTATGAAGATTTGACCCGAACCATGCTTCTTTAGCGATATATATATCTTGTTTTGCAATTCCGCCGGCAATCTATTCATATTCACCAGAAAACCATCCATACCTGCTTCGGTAATCATATCCACATTTTCAATCGAATAATTCTGTTTTAACCAGTTTATAACCGGCAGTTGAACCCTACCATCCATGCAATTCAAGCAGGTGACAAATTTGGACATAGACTGAATCACCTCGTTTTGGCCGCAATCGAATTCCCAAAGTACTTCAATAAGTGGAAATTAATTACGTCCTATTAAATTAACAATCAAGATCAACCATAACGCAAATCAGAAGCTATTCTTATAGTTTCATAACAACACTAAAGCTTGGCGGCCACCGCCTGAGCAACTTCCAGCGATGTGTTACGGCCGCCCATATCATAGGTTCGGACCTTGCCCTCGGCGATGACGTCGGCGATAGCTTTCTCCAGAATATTGGCCTTATCGGTTTCGCCCAGATAATCCATCATCATTTTTACCGAAAGCAGCATAGCAATGGGATTGACCTTATATTGGCCGGCATATTTCGGCGCCGAGCCATGCGTGGGTTCGAACACGGCGTAATTGTCGCCGATATTGCCGCTGCAGGCGAAACCGAGTCCGCCGACCAATTGGGCCGCCAAATCGGAGATTATATCGCCAAACATATTGGATGTCACCAACACCGAATAATCCTGAGGGTTTTTCACCAGCCACATGCACATGGCATCGATATTAGTTTCCCAGAGTTCGATGCCGGAATATTTTTGGGCGATTTCGCGAGCGGTTCGGACTATCAAACCGGATGTTTCACGGATCACATTCGGTTTTTCAACAACCGTAACTGATTTCTTGCCGAATTTCTTGGCGTACTCGAAAGCGTCGGTAATAATGTTCCGGCTGGCTTTCTTGGTAATTATGCGAAGCGATATAGCCATCTCATCGCCGGGTGTGCCGGCAAAGCGTTTCATTTTCGGGTGAAGTTTTTCCACGGTTTTACGAAATTCATCCGGGGTCGGAAAAAATTCGATACCCGAGTATAAATCCTCAGTATTCTCCCGAAATACGGTGATATCGATATTATCTTTATAATTCAAAGGATTGCCTTTATAGGCGCGGCAGGGTCGAAGGTTGGTGCGCAAGTTAAATTGCTGGCGCATCCGCACAATCGGGCTGGAATAAACCATGCCTTTGCCTCTAAGTTCCGGTAACAGCTCGGCTTCAGCTTCCTGTTTCGGCTTTGAGGTAATAGCTCCGAAAAGGGCACAATCGGTGCGGTTGCATAAATCTATAGTACGTTGAGGAAGCGGATCGCCTTCCTTGCACCAGAATTCCCAGCCGATATCGCCATGGATATACTCGGCGTCAAGTTTAATCTTGTCCAGAACAATTTTAGCCGCGTCCATCACATCATTACCAACACCATCACCCGGCAACCAGGCTATTTTGTATTTCGCCATTATCGATCTCCTTAAATTATCAACTCATTGTCCATGTTAAAGATGCTACCCAAAAGGCGATCTTTAAATTGACCTGAATGTAAGAAACTCAGCTTAATATTTCAACTAAAATCGGAAATTACATAGTAAAAATATCGATTTTTTGTAATATTTAATACCGGGTTTGCATATAAGTAAAATTTATAAAAAGACCAAAAGCTCCAATGTTGAACTATTTCTGAGCCCTTAAAAAGTCGCTATAAGTGTAAAACGATGGGCATTACCCAGATCGTTTTTATAACCGACAAAGGCGTAATCGAATTTAAACTGGCGATAATAAAGCCCGCCGCCGAAAGATATTCCCCGCGAATCATAGCCAATTCCATAACCGGCACGAAGCGCGAAATATTGAGGGAAATTGTATTCGGCGCCCAGATTGATCTTGGAATCGATATCCGAATACATTACACCATCGGCAACCACTTCGACCTTTTGCTGAAAATATTCAGGCTTATAAGCCAAACCAAGCCTGAATTCCCGCGATAGATCAAACCCGGTGCTGATGAATTTGGGTTTTGAACCTATGTTTCTGGCTGCCGCGCCGGCCGAAATTTCATCGGTTAGAGGGATTAGCAGTCCAAAATCAAACATCACAGCATGAGCGGATTCAGAATCGATTCTTTCATACGCGTATTTCAGAGAAAGGCCAAAATTATAATTCAAATAGCCGCGGGAATAGGATAAAGCGCTCACAAAATTATTTTCATCGAAAGTGCCGCTTGGCTGGGGATCGGGACCGATCCTTCTTTCCAAATCAGCGACCCTGCCTAAATACAGGTATCCTCCGATAGCGGACTTTTTCCCTTTGAAAGCCAGCGCCAGGTAATTCTGGCTGACATCGCTGAAATACGAATTATACATGAACACAGCCTGATTATTACCCTCGAATGATTTTAACAATGACGGGTTATAAAACGCCGAGGTTATGTCCGCGCCGGAGGCCGTGACCGCCTCCGCCATCGCGGCCGGTCGAGAACCACTGCCGATACGCAGAAATATGAAACTCGCGTCGCCGGCCGAAGCCAGGCCCAGACCCGGCAGGATTATTACAAGTATTACCGCTAATGTTATTTTTCTAATTATCAAAATAGCACCCTGATTGTGAAGATATGGTTAGAACCTTCATCCCTTCTACCGGTCAGATAGGCGTAATCAATACCCCCGTTGAGCTTGCCATACGGATAGTACAGGCTCATACCGAAAGTCAATGATCCATCGGAATAGCCGCCTCTCAAACCCAGCAACCGTTTATTAATTTGGATTTCTCTAAGTTCGTCTTCGGCTTCCTCATCCTCAATTTCACGCGTTATTTTCTTAAAAAACCAATATTCCGCGCCGCTATATATTTTAAAATCCAGCTTTTCTATTTTCACCAGGTCTACCGCGGCGATAAGCTGATCATTCATAAATTTGCCGGCGGCACCTCCCCTGACCCTTACAGGGAATTTATCGGAATACTCGCTCCCCCTATTACCCGACCAATAGTTGGTTGAACTCCAGTTTAAACTGGAGCCCAGATCGCTGACTGCCAGGCCAACCGCGTAATTGGGGCCTGGTTTATACAGCGCACCCAGATCGACCCCTACAGTATAAGAGTTAATAAGATCAAGTGTAGTTTGAAGATACCTCAGGTTCGCGCCAAGCGATGCAGATTCGCCTAATAATTTCGAAAATGACAACCCAAATGAATTATTGCTGTTGGAAAAATCCCCGAACAAATTGCGATCCGAATCGCGCATTTGTACATCGCTTACATAACTGTTAATCCAGGACAGCGCGATAACCGCCTCATTACGCGCCGGCAACACGAAATAAGCGCTGTTAAGGTGACGGTCCAGAGTCAAGCTATGATAGGTAAAGCCAAACTCTTTGATCCGCGAAAAAGCCAGACCACCGGGATTATAGTAAATAGCGTCAATACCTTCGGCAACTCCGGCATAGGCGCCGCCCATACCTAATGACCTGGCCCCCAGGCCAAACTTGAAAAACGCGCCCGCCTGGCCCGCCTGGCCGGTTTCGGCCTTAGATGAGGAAACAACCAGCGCGAATAACATTACTGGTATGACCATGAATATCTTTTTCATTTTACTACGGCCACCTTTCCCCACCAGTCTTCGCCGGTACCAAGTTTAATATTATAGAAATAAACTCCGTTGGCCACAAGTTCCCCTTTATCGTTTTTTCCAAACCAGACATCATTGTCTGATTCGACCCCCCCCGTTCGGCTGACACCATCGGCTACCGTAGCCACAAGGTCGAGATTGAAGTCATAGATTTTTACGGTAGCAGTTGTTGTCTGGTCTGGTTTGTAATGAATAGTCGTTCCTTTTCGGGTTGACGCAATAGGTGAAAAGGGCGAAGGGTAAGCGTAATGCTCATTTGCATATAATTGAGATCTGAAGACATTCCAGGTTTCTCCAAAATCTTCGCTACGGCCGGAACCATCCGCGCCACCCGCCCAGAGATCGGAACCTGCTATTTCAACCGCGTAAAAACCGGATGGGAAAAACTTGCGAAGGCCGGTAACATCGTCCAGTTCCGTGATAACTTCCCAATTGGCGTAATTATCGCTATAGTAAAGACCGTTATCGGTGGCCACAAAAACCGTATCACCCCAAAAAGCGAAATCCCAGGCCGGTTCATCGAAAACAGTGGTCCAACTCTTGCCGTAGTCGGTCGAATAGGCCACGCCGTAACCCTGCCCGGTTTCGCCAACGCCGACCCGGCAGCCGGCCCAGATATAGGTCGAACACACCGGCGCGAAATTGCCAAGCGTGTAAATACTGTCACCGGCTGCAACATCCAGTATCTGCATGCCCGAATAGTTATCAGCGACATAGGCTACGTCGCCGCTGACCACCACATCATTCGCCGTTCCGGGCGTATCATAGCCTCCGATATAAGCCAGCGTGTCGCCTTCAGCGCCTGGCAAAAGCTGAAAAACCCTAAGAGCTATGCCATCGGTGGCATATATATTATCGATATCAAAATAAACGCTTCGGCATTCACCCGGAGTGCCATAGCTATCAACCAGAGTCGGGCTGGCCGGATCCGAAACATCCAGCGCGACCAGGCCCATATCCCGATCGGCAATATAAACCACGTCGCTGTTGATCGCTATTTCATTGGCAAAATCAAGCGAATCATAAGAGGCAACAACTGCCGGATATGCCGGGTCCGAAATATCGACTATGATCATTCCGCTTGTGCCGGCGGCCAGGTAGGCGTGACTGCTATCGACGCATACATCCATCACGCCGCCATCAACGAGATATTCAGCTTCAAAATGTATACTTAAACTATCAGATTCTAAAATACGTATTATTTGTAACCCTCTAACATCATTGGCAAGATACGCGTAATCCCCGGAAACTATCACGTTTACGATCCTGCCGGACAATGGAATATATTCACCGGCGCTTGCCGGGGATGCGCCTCTGATATCGAGTACTTGCAAGCCGTCATCATAGTCGGCAACATAAGCATAATCGCCATCAACAAACACGCCATAAACCCGGCCATCGGTATCATAATTGCCAACGATACTCGGCGAATTCGGATTGCGCACATTGACTACATACAAGCCCTTATAATCATGAGCGATATAAGCGAGGCTGTCTCTGACGAACATATCATATATTCGCCCCGGTTCGCCGGTAATACCCAGAGCTACAACATGATTGCCCGGCAGGCTGGTTTCGATATCGGTGGAGCTATGGGCTATCTGCCAGGCGGTATCCTGTTTGGAGACATCATCATAACCGGTAAAAACAAATCGATTTATGCCATAAGCGGTACCGGCGAAAACCGAAATCGTATCCGGCGCCAGAGTCTTGTCGACCTTAACGGAAAAATACCTGTTGCTGTAGCTGTAAAATGTCTCGTTGGCCTGATCTAAACTGTCACTGGCATTAAGATATAAATTATCCCAGGTATGACCGGCATCGGTAGACCTGACTAAACCTCCGTAAAAACAGGCGCTATAAATATCGTTCTGATAAATATCAAGATCATATGAAAGCTTACCATAGTAAGTGGCATTAGCCGGATAAGTCAGGCTGTCGGCCAACCAGGTTTCACCGCCATCGGTTGTTATCGAAAAACCATCGCCTGTGGGCACGTTGTCGCCGGCTATTTGTTCGGAATGAAGCGTGGCGATACACACCAGGGTTGTGTCATGCCACACCGATGCCGCCAAGGCGGAAACCTCCGTTGAATGCAAACCTGAGTTGCCCGTGAAAGTCGTCCAAACAGAATCCCCATCAGCCAAATAAGATGCTCCGCCGGCGGTGCCCAGCCAAACGCCGCTGGAATCATAGACGATTTCTATGACCGAATTGGAGGTAAGCCCGTCATAGGGTGCGTCAAGCGATATATTCATCATGGCCATCCCTAAAGAAGTCAAGATTAACAGGAAAAAGATTATTTTTTTCATTTAAACCTCGTTATAAAACCGGTGAATTAATTACTATGACAGTATCGACCGCGATGGCCGAATTGCTCTCATAATCGATGGCGTTGAATTCTAACAGGTAGCTGCCCGCGTAACCGGATTCGCTTTGTGATATAATATCTGATGAGAAGTAACTATCCAGAGCGGTGGAATCGCCATTATTGCCGAAATCATTTAAATCGAATTCCCCCAGCAGACTGTCCGGCTCGACAGAACTGATTACGACCCAGGCGCGTTCGATATCTGCTCGCCCTTGAGCGTCGAGCACTTTTGCTGAGACGTACAGATGTTCATTCTGCAAATCGTATTGGCTGATAATGACCTTACGAATGACTGGATTGTCATACTCATATGCGGTTATTATTTTATCGATCGTATTAGACAAGTGATTGTCATTATCCCGGGCTTTGAAATGGAATGTATAATCACCTGTCTGATTTGAATTGGCCGGCGACTGAATCCCCTGCGTGTAAACGCCGTCTCCCTCGATTGAATCACCGCCATTTACGCCATCATCGAACATATAAAAAGTCGTTTCGTTCAATGAACCATCGGGGCGATTGACCGTGAAGAACACGGAATCGATATCTTCCAGCCCCTGGGGATCGCGAACACTTAGATAAATTATCGTGGTGTCGGGAAGTCCCTTCACCAATGAATCCGGAGCTTGCAGGTTATATACTTCAGGAATATCGCTTTTAGTCGATTTATCGCAGCCGCCGCATCCGGCAGCCGCAATAATACCCGAAACAAATATTATTTTAATAAAATAGTAACATGATTTAGATTTTTTATAACGGTTTTTAATTTTTAAGACGCCTGACAAGATTATCGCCTTTCCAGTTACGGTCTATTCACATTTAGAACCATTTTACGATTCATTCAACCGATAGCAATCTTATCAGCCATCCTCCTTTAGTATTTCCATAAGATATTGGCGTCCCTACTATTGTCAAGCGTTTAATTGTATAAAATGTTCCAATAAAATTCCGTGACGAAGGCCTTTTATGGATATTTCCGCCGCCTCAAAACCATATTTCCGCATAAATGCCAATATAATGGCGCCGCCGCCCACGATTATATCGGCCCGTCTTGAATCGAATGGCATAATTTCCATACGCGTTTCCAGCGACATGGTTGACAGATTTTCCATCAACAGCCAGAGAATATCCTGACGAATGATAAAACCCTCAATCTTTTCCGGCTGAAATTCCCTTAAATCGGCTAATATCGCGGCTATCGCCACGGCTGATCCCCCAACTATTAGCATCCTGTCGGTTTTTGATTTCAGTAAACCCGCGAAATCCGATTGATCGAAAATCCGTGTCGCGTGCTCGAGATATTCATCGAGGCTTTTTTCATAGCCAACCGCTTCGCTAATCGCTACGGCGCCAAGCTTGACCCCCGACCAGGTTTCAAGCTTGTCGCCCTTACCAATAGCCAATTCCGATGAGCCTCCGCCGATATCGATCATCGCTACTTTTTCAGTCGGTTTAATTATTCCGGATGTCGCGCCATAAAAGCTGAGTTCGGCTTCATATTGAGAGTCAATTATCGTAATCGGCCATCCGATTTCCGCGGCAAACTCGTCGGCACAAGCCTGACCGTCTTTGGGTTTTCTAAGTACTTCGGTGGCAACGATTTTAATCTCGAAACAATCGGTCAACGTGCTTATGGCTGTTTTTAACGCCTGTTTCATGCCGGTTTTATACTCGGCTGACAGATTGCCGTTTTCATCCAGCCGCTTACCGGCCCGGTAATGATAACGGTTATCGGAAAGGTATTCTATATTTCCTTTATCAACCGAGGCTTTTAAACAGAGTACTGTATTGGTGCCAATATCTATAATGCCAACTACGCTCAT
>CAZFSN010000103.1:0-11371 GCA_964521815.1 uncultured Ignavibacteria bacterium
GCATATCGAGACGAGGCTATCTATCGCCGCTGTTGCAGAAAGAATTCTATATCGCCGATGGTTTCTTACCGGATGGGAGCGTTTATAATTATCCGAACCCGGCCTCTAGCGAAACCATATTCAGATATTATGTTGACCGACCGGCTGATATTAATATAAAGATATTCGACATGTCGGGTGAATTGGTCGATGAATTGGCCGGTTCGACTCAGGGCGAGATCGATGATGAAGTTCCCTGGGATTGCTCAAGGTTCGCGTCCGGCGTTTATTTCGCCCGGTTCGAGGCCAATTCTGTTAATGCCAATAAAAATGTTTTGATAAAAGTAGCTTTAATAAAATAGAGGAGGAATTATGCGCCGGGTAATGGCAATAATCTTAATAGTAATTTTCAACGCCGGTCTGATCTGGTCTGGACAGCTTGATGGTGATTTATCTATAAAGAATTACTTTGCGTCTAATCAGCTTACGGCCCAGACTTTTTTCAAGACCGAAAACATGGTTGATGATAATGATAACGGTGATGAAGAGCCATTGACCGGGGATATCTACGAATTTAACGCTAAATCGACCAAACGCGCGTTTTTCTATTCGATGCTTTTGCCGGGCGCGGGCCAATATTACGCCGGCTCCAGAATTAAACCGCTAATTTTTATAAGCGCTGAGGCCCTGATATGGACCGGCTATTTCGTGTATCATGGCAAGGGTAGTGACAAGAAAAAAGAATATCAGCAATATGCGTTGTCTCATTACGAGTGGGATAAATTTTTAGGCTGGTGGAATGGTCTTGATTCCACAACCCAGAATGAGTACTCCCATCGCTTACCCTGGGATCCGGAAAATCACACGGTTATCATGGATCACGAATATTTCGAGAATATAGGCAAGTACGATCAATTCCAGATCGGTTGGGATGATATTCCGGATGACGCGTATCCGCCGCCTCACGGCGATAGCGTTTATTTTGAAGGAACGCACAGAGAAGTATATGTCAATATGAGAAAAACGGCGAACGATTACTTCCAGAATGCCAATACTATGATAATGTTGTCCTTAGGTAACCGGATAATTTCCGCATTCGAGGCGGCTTTAACCGCTAAAAAATTCAACAAAGGGCAGAAACGGTTTTCTTTTAAATTGGAGACCCGACAATACGGCGAAAGCAATGTGCCGGTATTGACCTGGAATTATAGATTTTAATATGAGAGTATTATCAATCACATTTCTGGCAATATTAAGCCTATGGCAATTCACCTGGGCCGAATCATCAATAAATCAGATGATGCGGTTCGAGCTGATATCTTCTCAATTCGATGACAACGACGAAGCGGAGGATTTCAGTTTTCCGCTTTCCGGTGATATTAATAGCAAAGATCGTAGGTCACCTGAACGGGCGGCGCTGTTTTCGCTTCTGTTGCCGGGAGCGGGGCAATATTACATAGACAAGACAAGCTTCAAGGCCAAACTTTTCTTCGGTATCGAATCGAGCATTTGGCTCGCGTATGCCGGTTTCAGGAAGTACGGCACATTCAAGGAAGATGCGGCCAAGGGCTGGGCGGTTATCAATGCCAGCGCCTATGCCGGCAACACCGATGAGAATTACTGGATCAGGATGACCTATTACGATAATCGCGACCGCAACGAGGATGACGGTTTGGGCTACAATCAAATGGCCGCGGTTTATGATCGCGGAGATGCCGTCTTATTTCCCGAAACGCCGAATTATTACTGGAATTGGAACAGCCGCGAATCCCGCCAGAAATACCGCAACTTGCGTAATCAGAGCAAAACCGCTTTTGAGCGAGCCGATATCGCGGTGGGTATTTTGATCGCTAATCACGTTGTGTCGGCAATCGAGGCGTATTTCGCCGCCGGTAAACATAACCGCCACCTGGAATTCGCGGATACCGGGATTAAATTTAATTACGAATTACTGCCCGACCGGGACAATCTCACCGTTACTATTAGCCTAACCAAGAATTTTTATTAATGGCTAAATATCTATTATGTATAGCGGTCGCATTTAGCTTAAGCTGTGCGCCGGAGAGCCCTCAATTTCAGGCCGGCGCTCAGGAAATATTAAACCTGCAAATCATCCAGACGCTGGGGCCTTCATTAAAGCAAAATCGTCCACTATATTCGCCCCGGTCGATCACGGTCAATCAGCTCGGGGAAATATTTATCGCCGATTACGGCAATGACCGTATCGTCAAGCTCGATTCCAGCTTCGCGTTCGTTGAAGAAACCGGCGGGTTCGGCGCCGGCGAATCCGGCCTTAGCGGCCCCATCAGTATCGCCTTAGATAAAATCTCCAATGTCTATGTGATCGATTCCGGCAACCGCCGGGTGGTACGTTTTGATCGGTACCTCAATTTCATCTCAGCTGATGACGGTTTCGACAAAGATGAGAGGATATCTTTTATTCGGCCGGTGAGTATCGGCTTATCGAATCAAGGCGATATTTTAGTCGGCGATGAGGGATTGGGGGCTTGTTACAGGCTTGACCAGTTCTTTTCATATATTTATGAATTCGGCAGCCAGAACGATATCCAGCCGGTGAACGTTCCCGCTTCAATTGCCTGCGGCGAAGACAACAAAATATATGTCGCCGATTCGGATTACGGGAAAATATATATCTATGATGATCACGGCTTGCTGATTAAAACAATCGGGGAGGATGTCCTTCAGAAACCGATGGCGGTGGCGGTTTCAAAGAATTCAGGCATCTGGGTCGCGGATGAGGAAACAGGATTTATCCACTGTTTTAATTTCCGAGGCGAAGAAATATTCAGATGGAATGGGTTTGGCGGCCAAAATCTGGTTAAGCCGACAGGTTTGTTTATCGATAGCGATGATTTATTATATATTGTCGATTCCTCGACAGCCCGCGTTTATATCACCAGACCGATCGTAAGGAAATAGGTTATGCGGCAATTCAAGGCCGTATTCCTGCTTATATGCCTGACCGGGATCGCCGTATCGGGTCAAAAAATAAGAGTTGATATTGCCGGTATGGGCACTACCGGGCCATACCGTCTTGGCTATGAGCACATAATCGCCGAATCCGAATCAATAACATATAAAGATAGCCTGCTGGTCCGGGGTGATGATTACCGTATCGAATATGATGATGGTTTTATCGTTTTGGCCCGGCCATTGGCTTCGACAGACACATTATTAATCGAATTCGAAGTCATACCAATAGAACTCAAGCAATCATATGTCTGGCTCAAGCCGGTGGCAACCGGCGAAACCGATACAGTCGAATACACGCCTTCGCCCCAACTATCGCACTGGGGCCAACGGCTGGATGTAGTTGGAAGCAAAGGATTCGCGATTAATATCGGCAATGTTGGCGAACCTTCTTTGACTCAAAGCCTCGATCTCGATATCAGCGGTGAAGTCAGCCGGGGCGTGTTTATCAAAGGCAGTATTTCGGACCGAAATTTCGCGACCTCACCCGGCGGCGCGACTCAATCGCTCGATGAGCTTGATAAAATTATTATCAGTCTTGAGACCAAAGGCTTTCGCGGTGATTTCGGCGATCTGGAACTGAAAGGAATCGACAACTCGCTTCTTAATTTCAATCGCAAACTAACCGGCTTGAATGTATCCGGTGAGACCGGCGATTTTCGCGGCGCGACCGCCCTGGCGTTTTCGCCCGGTAAACAGGTTGAACTATTTTTCTATGGAGTGGACGGCAAACAGGGCCCGTATATTTTAAGCAGTCCGGAGATATCGTCATCGACATCACTGGGAAATGTTTTCATTCCCGGGACCGAAGAGGTTTATCTGGATGGTATTAGGCTCGATCGCGGCAATGAAAATGATTATAATATCGATTATTATGAAAAAACTATCGAATTTACACCTAAAAATATCATCAGCTCAAAAAGCCGTATCACGGTTAAAATACAATTCGCCCCCGAAGGCTATAGGCGAAGTTTCTATCATATTAATACGTTTAGAGACAATAAGCTGAGTATAGGGGTTCAGTACTTAGGCGAAAAAGATGATAAAAACAATCCCCGGAATTTCGAACTGGGGGAAATCGAAAGATCGGCGATAAGCGATGCCGGATCATTTGCCGATTCGTCGTTTTCGTCGGGTATAAAATACACGGGCGCCGGGTTAGGGGACTACACGCTCGCCATTGATTCGCTTGGTCAAAATTATTACGAATATGTCGGTACTAATCAGGGTGATTACCAAATTAATTTTAGTCAGGTCGGTCAAAACCAGGGTAATTACGAGTTCGCCGGTTCGGGTCGGTTTTTGTATATCGGCCGGGGCAACGGCGCTTATTTACCGATAGTATTTTACCCTTTGCCTGAAAGCCGGGATTACGCCTCGGTGATTTTCAACCGCCCCGGCGATCTATATATAGATGGTGAATTGGCTGTTTCCCGCTATGATCGTAATACCTTATCGAACAAAGATGATTTGCTCACCGGCCTTGGCTTTCTGGGATCGGCCGGCTACAAGAAAGAGGATTGGCAGTTTTTGGATCAATCCTGGACAGCTGACTTAATCAATATTAAGCTGAGGACACTTGATACCAGGTTTTCGGTGCCGGGAATAATCGACGCTCCGGAGTTTTTCCGTCAGTATAATATCCCTTCAAACCGATCAGTCAGCGGTGAAAAGCTAATCGAATATCAATCAGGCGTTTTATCATCGGTCGGCGATAATATCCGGGCCGGCGGCGGTTTTTTCGACAGCGATGACTTCAGGGCGCATCGCGGTTTCGGGCAGTTCAATGTCGCGATCTTGAATAGATTCGGCGTATCCGCTGATGCCGAACTGACCACCTCTGAGGATAAAGGGCGAAGTAAAAAATCCAACTGGAATAAGTATGATGCCGGAGTAGAGATTACCAATGGGCCTGTTCGCCCCGGCGTAGTCTACCGTCACGAATTAAGCGATGGACTATTTTCCCTAAGCGATGGTTTCAATGCCGATGAATATGAAACTTTTGTGAAAACTTTATTTACCACCCAAATATCTACCCAATCCAGACTTCTTTATCGCGACCAGAAATATTTTAGTCAAAGTTCCGGCAATAATGGAAATTGGGAAAGACAGCTTAAACAATATCAATTGGAGCAGGGAATTAGCTATGGTGATCCCGGCCGGGGCTTAAACAGCGAACTAAATCTTTCGCGGCTATATCAGAAACGCTATTATCCGATAGATGAAATCATAATCCGTAACATGGGCGATCTGAAGCTTAACTATAATTCCTCCGATTATGGCATCACCTATTATGAAAGCGTCAATGGTACGGGGCGGCTGTCGCGGGCGCGCGAATATATTTTTGTCGGCGACGGCAAGGGCGATTATCGCAAAGACGGCGAGGACTACGTGCCGGAACCGGGCGGCGATTATATCGAAGTTATCAGGCAGTTAGGCGAGGGCGATACGCAGGCCGGGGTCACCGGTTACGAAATTTCCGGCGGTATGAGAGCCCGGTTAAACGGCAAGATTTTATCTAATAACAATTTACTTGCCCGGTTTAGCTATGATAACGATTTCAGTCATAGAACAAACCTGGCCTCCGGGATCAGGTTAAAAGCCGGCTATTTACTGCCGATTCAGAAATTCGATCAAACCGAGATGTCTTTGAGAACTTACGATTACAGTCAGCGCCTCACGTTTAAGCTCAATCGAACCGGCGATTATATCCGCCACACGCTGAAATCATCCCAAAGCGACGGCATCGATTATGAATTTGAGGTTTTAAATAATAAAACTCTGGCCAATATCGCCGATCTCAAACTGCTTACTCGTAAAACGGTAGGTTTTCTGATATCGACTGAACTGGCCTCCGAAATCAGATGGTTATATTCGGGTAATATCGACCTGACTCGAATTAAAACCGGCCTGACGCCGGAAATTCGACCCTCGCGCAACGTGAAAATCGAAATACCGCTTGAATATACCGACGAAAAAGAAAAAATCGGGGATATCAGAATTCAATCATACGCCATTGCCCTGGAATCGGTGATTAATTTCCGGAGATTGGGACGTTTCGAATTCAACGGCGGCTACGCCCGGGTCGAAACCGATCGGGAAGACGTCTTTCTGCCGTACGTGACCGCCGGCGGCCGCAAGGCGGGGGATAACTATAACGCCATGATTTCTTCGCGATTTAAGCTTAATTCATACAGCCAGTTCGAACTTCGCTACACCTATAGGAAACTCGGCGATGGCTACACTAACAGTAATCTCAGGCTGGAAGCGAAGGCGGAATTTTGAAAACCAGATTACTAATACTAATGCTATTAATGCTTGTTGTCACTTCAACACGGGCGGATGAGCTAATTAAAAAAGTCAGTTTTATCGGGGAAAAACCGACCGGCCAGATCGCGCTGTATAATCGTTCCGGCCGGATTTTTCAGCCGGATAGCCTCAGTTCCGATTCGCTGAAAATAGTTACGTACTACCAACATCAGGGCTGGTTTGATTGCGCCGTTTCATATGATACCCGCGATCGAGCCGGCAAAATCGAAATTGTGTACTATATCATAAAAAACGAACGCTATTTACTGGCCATTGAATATGATATTTCGAATTTACCCGAAAGCATTAGTATCGATCTGACTGACATAATAGATATTTATCAGAACAAACCGGCCGATGCCTCGCAGATGGGTAATCTGGCGGATGAGATAATCGGACTGTTTTCGGCCGATGGCTATCCCTATTGCGAAGTCCGTTTCACGAATTTGCGTTACCTGGATCCAAACCGTCTATCGGTCACGCTCGATATTCAGCCGGGCCCGCCGGTCATGGTGGAAAGAATAGTTTTCCCGGGCCGTAAAAACCTCGATATTACTTTTTTGCAAAAATACATCGACCTGGCGCCGCCGTTTGCTTATTCGACAGACAGGCTGATTCTGGCGCAACAACGCTTGTCCCGCACAGATTTTATCAGTAATGTCGATAATTTCGAACTTCGCTATACTAAATCGCCGGAAAAAGGCGTGATCGTGTTTCCTATCAAAGAAGTGTCAATGCTGATTCTGGATGGCGCGCTGGGGTACGCGTCTAATGATAAGCAATTCTATGGACGGTTTAGCGTTGCGCTGTCGAATATCCTCGGCAAGGGCCGACAGGCGAAATTATTATGGTCCCGCAAGGATAGAAGCTCACGTTATCTTAAAATCGGCTTTACCGAACCATACTTGCTGGGTGTGCCGTTCCGCTTCGGTCTTGATGTTTACCAGGATGATCGCGACAGCCTGTTTATCGAAACCGGCGGCGAGATAGGTTTGCAGTATCTGGCCTCGGATATTTATTCATACGGAGTCTCAGCCGGCACTTCACAATTGAACCCGGAACCATACGGCCAAACATTTTTGCCTCACAAAAATAAATTGAAGCTGTCTGTCAATCTCACCGCCGATACGAGAGATTACCCGCTTAATCCGCACGAAGGTGATTATCTTTTCTTAAAAGGCAATTTCGTTTCCGAAACCACCAAAGGGGATAGTCTGTTTGCCTCTTCCAATAAAAACTATCGCGCGGCCGAACTTAAGCTGGAAAAATATCTGCCACTTACGCGCTTATCGGTGTTGTTCTGGGGTCTGGCGGCCCAGGGGGATTTTTCGGATAACGTTCCGGTCGACAGACTTCTGCCGTTGGGCGGTTTCGGGTCGCTTCGCGGCTACATGCAGGACATTTTCTATGTCTCGCGCAAGGCTGTCGGTACAATCGAATACCGGCTATTGACATCCCGCACCGGCCGGGCTTATATTTTCACCGATATGGCCGCGTTTCAAATGCCCAACTCCGCCGGAAATGGCTCGGTAACGAAATACGAAGCCGGTTTCGGTATCGGCCTGACAGCCGCGGTCAAGCTGGGCACGACAGCTGTCGAGATAGCTATCCCTCGAGAGGGGGGATTATCGGCGGCCAAACTGCATTTCGGAATCAGGACGGGATTTTGATTAAGGCGATAATATCGATTACCAGGCCGGTCAACGTCGCTATCGCGATGGCCTCGGTTTACCTAGGCGGAGTTATTTCATTCGATAAGTATTACGACAACGCCCTGCTTTTAGCCGCTATTTCAGCCGGGTTGATAGCCGGATTCGGTAACATCGCTAATGATATTTTCGATATCGAGATCGACCGCCGCAATAAATCATTCAGGCCTTTGCCCTCAGCACGGATTACAGTCAAAGGCGCTATTATTTTGGCGACGGCGCTGGCTGCCGCGGGCTTGATATTGGGCTCGGCGATAAACCGCCAGTGCCTGCTTTTAGCCTCCGCGGTGATTGTCGGCTTGCTATTCTACACGCCTACATTCAAGGGTAACGGCTACTGGGGCAATCTGCTGATTTCGTTGATTTCGGCGCTGGCATTTTTCTATGGGGCATCTGCCGTCGGATATATCATGGGCGGACTGATACCGGCGGTGTTCGCGTTTCTGTTTCATTTAAGCCGGGAAATTATAAAAGACATGGAAGATTGCGAGGCGGATAAAACCGAGGGTGTACTGACCGGCGCGGTTAAATATGGTCATAAAGTATCAGGCATTTTAGCGATTATGGTTATCCTGATTTTGATAGCCGCAACGGTTGTGCCTTATATCCGCCATATCTATGGAGCCGGCTATTTGTTTGCCGTGATAATCGGCACGGATATTTCGCTTGTATATATAATCGTCAGGCTTATTATTTCACCGAAACGGCAGACATATCGTTTCATAGCCGGTTTGATGAAAGCGCTGATGCCTCTGGGAATACTGGCAATTTTTATCGGCAGCCGGGGGTATTAAGAAAATGCGTTGTCTGATGAAAAAGAATACATTAAGAGATTAAGGATTGCCGCGGTCGGCCCATGGCCTCCCTCGCAATGACATTAGTTTGGAAAAGTCATTGCGAGAAGTCCCGCCCAAGCGAGACGACGAAGCCGTCAAGGCACGTCCGTGCAATCTGTCGCATATTACCCGTGCTGTCGGGTCGCCTGACCCGACAGCAACTTCACAGGAGGTAACAAATGAGCAAATTGCTCGATGAATTCAACGCTTACCGGGATTTGATGAACCAGAAAATCCTGACGGCCGACAACCGGGTGATCAAGCATATCTACAGTGTCGATACGCTGACTTATCAAGACGGCGCGCTGGACAGCAAAACCAAGGAGATGCTTGGCCTGGCGTCCTCGATGGTTTTACGTTGCGATGATTGTATCAAATATCATATAATCAAATGCCACGATCTGGGCGTAACGAAAGATGAGTTTTTCGAGATATTCAGCGTAGCCTGCACGGTTGGGGGCACGATAGTGATCCCGCATCTTAGGCGCGCGGTGGAGTTTTTGGAGGAGCTGGGGTAACGAGTAGATCAGCAGTGACCTACGCCTATTCCATTGACCGAAGGAATCAGAGGATACAATTATTGGAACTATGGAGATCAAACCATGAAAAAAGAATTAAAACTTATTTTGCTTCTCGTAGTTATGGTATTTTCAGCTTGTACAGGGAAAATAGACAGATTCATGGTGGTAGGCAAATATACTGCAAATCAGGACAGAGCCGACGGAATTGATTATTTAATTCTAAATAGCGATGGAACATACACACATTATTTTGAAACAGGTCACGGCGCGCAAGAAAAGAATTCAGGTACTTGGAGATTAGATAATAAGGTTAACCCGGCGAGGATTAAATTTGACAATTTTAAAAGTAGATTACCATTCAAATGTTTTTCTTATAACGAAGAGAGAACCGGATACTGGAGTACGGCCATTGAAACCAGCATTGGAGGGAAAATAAGGTTAGTAGTAGATGACGACGTGGGATGCTATTATGAAAAGGAGGGATAGATCCAGAGTTGTACGTCCTGGCCTTTTACTTCCAGGTTTATCTTATGAAAAATAATCTTAAAATAATATTAAGCGGCGCATTTCTCCTCGCCCTCGCCCTCCTCCTGCTCAACGACCACTTCCTCAAAGCCGTTTACCCCGGCTGGGTCACCGGCAAGCTATCGGATTTTGCCGGGCTGTTTGTGCTGGCGGTGTTTGTATACGCCGTAGCCGGGAGATATTTTGAATCATCAAAGCGGCTATTGGCAATGCATATCGCTATCGGTCTGGGCTTCGCTATCTGGAAAGTCGCGCCGGTTGAAACAGTTTTTACTTGGATAAACGGGCTTGTATCGATACCGCTGCCCTCAAGGGTGAAAGATATATCCGATTTGATCGCGCTGGCGATATTGCCGGTCAGCTATTTCTATATCCTGCGAATCCGGGATAAAGCATACAAACCGGTTATTTCACCCGGTTTCAATCGGGCTTTTACTATCGGCGTTTTGCTTATCACCGGTCTGGCTATCGCGGCCACCGCCCCCGGGCGGCGGTACGATTTGAAGCCCAACGCCACCACCGAGACCAATCGCCAATATCCGGAATTGTTGAGCTTATTCGAACGGACATTAACCGAAAAAGGTATAGTGATTAAGGATAAGCATGCCGTGGATGACACCACCTATCGCTATAAAATCGATTTTAATGAGAAAAACCCGGAAAGCTCAAATACAAAAGAGAAGCCCGACAACTGGTATATCAGTTTTATCACGCTGGTCTATTCGCCATCGAATAAGCAAATAGCGGTGCAAAGTATCTATGGCTGGGTAACCCAGGCCATGCCCAGAGATAAGGAACTCGACCGCTTCTTCATGGAAAAGCTGATCGAGCCGTTTTTAGACAAGGTGAAGTAATATTATTTTCTAATTATCTATTGCTTCAGGATGTCGCCAGTTTCCATTCCGTTATATATAATAAGTTTATGGTAGTGACAGCGCACTGCGCTGTCTCAATCAGTTTGAAAAGCGCAAGACAGGCCAATGGCCTGTCAGTACATTAATTGTGTATCGGTGCTTCAGGCTGTCGCCTTGCTTCCATCCTGAACCATAAAACCGCTGTCTCGCACGATTGATAGCCTAAATTTTACCATATTCCGGTTGCCTCACTAGGCAATTTATAATAAAATAAATTATTAGTTGAATTCCCTGGCCGGCGGACATCTTATTCCGCCGGCACGAAAGACGCCTAATACAGTCGGAGGCAGCATGGAAATAATCAACGCGATAATTAAATTTCTGATTAAAATAGCCTGGAATATCCCGGAAAGCCTGCCCTATATGGTAGTCCTGCTGGTGGGCACCGGTGTTTTTATCACAATTCGCATGAATTGGGTGCAGTTTAGGAGGCTGAAGCACGCTATCAATGTCACCCGTGGCCTGTACGACAACCCGGCCGATGCCGGCGATATCACTCATTTTCAGGCATTGTCGACCGCGCTTTCGGCCACAATCGGGATCGGCAATATTGCCGGTGTAGCGACCGCGATACATTACGGCGGTCC
>CAZFSN010000104.1:0-8597 GCA_964521815.1 uncultured Ignavibacteria bacterium
GCTACAAATTCGAACATCTGGCCGAGATGATAGCCCGGTCGGCAAATCCCAACCGGCTGGCGGTCTGTTTCGATACCTGTCACGCTTTTGCCGCCGGTTATGATATTTCGACCGCTAAGGCCTATCAGCAAACCTGGGCCGAATTCGAGCGTATAATAGGCATCGATAAACTGGCGGTCATTCATCTCAATGACACCAAGAAAGGGCTGGCCAGTAAGGTAGACCGCCACGAACATATTGGCAAAGGCGAACTGGGCCGGAAGGCTTTCGAATTGATAATGCAGGATAAACGGTTCAGGAAAATCCCCAAAATACTGGAGACGCCCAAGGGCGATGACGGCGAGATGGATGATATAAACTTGACCCTGTTGCGCAAGCTGGCCCGGGCAAAAAAGAAAAAGTAAACATTGTTCAATACATCAAAAATCAAAGTCAATGGGAATGGATAAATATGAATCACAGCTTTAGAGTTGTAATTACCGCCTTGATACTTGCATTCAGCCTGACTGCTCCGGCAATAGCTGATTCTTTTTTAAGAGTGTACGCCACTTATAACGATGGCCGGGATACGGTCGGGCTGGAGGAGCATTTCCTCGAATTTGGCCGGATGATACCGGTGTTTATCCCGCCATATACGGCGCATTTCACGATTTTCCCGATGGCGGATTCCAATTACCGGGCCGACATCGAGTTTTTCGAACTGCCCCCCGGGTTCGGCAGCTACGATACGACATTGACAGCTAAAATTGGCACCTGGCAGAAAGTCGATAGCTTGACTGCCAAGGGTGATTTATTCGACTATTCGTTTATCATATTTCAGGATACCGCTCATTATACGCGTTTTATCTCCACCGACAGCCTGACCAATTTCGAATCGATTCATTACAAGTCATGGCTTCTGCGCGATTCCTACGCCGATTACAAATGGGAGGCACGCAAGGGCTATCTGGAGAATGTCTACAATTACTATCGCAAAGAACATGATGTCAGCCGGTCCGGCAAACTCAATTTATATGTTTTTCCCGGCGGTAATAACACGCCCTGTGTCGATCACTCAACCGGTATCGGCTATGATTTCCCGAACAAGGCGATGTATGCCGTGTTCAACGAGAATTTCGATTCGGCCTTACCTCAGTACACCCAGCGATATATCCTATATGATTCCTGGGGCTATACCGCGCGGTCACTGGTTGTCGGCTATTCCCGGTATTTCCTCGATGATATCTACCGCGCCCGAAGAATAGTGGCCGGGATGACGACTATCGAAATTAAAAGCGTTTTGATGGATGAATATCCCCCGGATATCGAGCAAGCGGATATTATCTGTGGGGCTTTCGTCAGATTTTTAGTCGATAAGCACAGCTTGCCGCTGTTTAAGATGTTGTACGAAAAATCCGCTCCCGGCAAGTTCGCTTTCGATGAGGTTTACGGCATAAGTTTCAATCAGATGATCGTTCAATTTCAGGCTTATCAAAAAGAACTGAAATTAAGCGAATCGGACGCTTTTAATATCAGAGATATATATACCAGTCAGATGTGGTTCGATAAGGCGCTGGAATATGATATCTGGCTGGCGGCTCAGCCTGTCAGACGGGATTATCATCTGAAAAACCTCGGCGCCACCTTTTTCCAGGTTGGCAATTACGCCGAATCGGAAACCTGCTACACCGCCCTCGTGCGCCGCTATCCGGACAGAGCCGACGCGGCTTTTCTATTGGGCTTAGCCCTGCTTCGCGACGGTCACACCAGGAAAGCTATCGCCAGATTCGAAACAGCGGCTGATTCATTTCCCGACGCGGCCAAGATGCTGGGTGAAATATATCTCGACCGGCGGGATTTCAAAAAGGCCGAACAAACGCTGGAGAAAGTCCCCGAATTTCCCGACAGCTGGACCTCGATTTTGAAAGCGCGGCTGGCGATAGCCAAAGGCGACCAGGAGCTGGCCGACCCGATTATCAAACGGGCGCTGGGTTCAAGCAGTCAGGTTATCTCGCTGGTTCCCGGCGAGGCGCGAGGCTATATCGATGCCGCCTACGCCTATATGCTAAATGGATCGTACACTGATGCCGAATCAGTTTTACAGGCGGCGCTATTTGTAGATAACAGGCCGTATTACCAGGGGGCCGCCTATCTGGCTTTGGGACGTCTCAATGATTTGCGGAAAGATTCCGAGCAAGCCCGGATAAATTATAACAAAGCGATTGAAACTAATTCGGGTGAATATATAAACATGCTGGCGAAAAAATACCTTAAAGAGCCGTTTAGTTTGCGATGACATTTTTAAATTCGATATTCCTGGCAGGCCTGGCGGCCGTTGTCATACCGTTATTGATTCATTTCTTATCGCGACGACGGATAAAGATTGTCGATTTCTCATCGCTAAAGTTTCTCATGGTGATGCAGAAATCGAAACTGCGCTGGCTGAAAATCATCGAACTGTTGCTGCTTATTATCAGGATGATGATTATAGCCTTGATCGCGCTGGCGTTTGCCCGGCCCGCTCTGACCGGCAAGCACGCCGCCAGTCACGCGCCGGCCTCGGCGGTTATCCTTATAGATGATTCCCCCTCGACCGAACGCCTGTCGCCGGGCGGTACGGTGTTCGATGATATCAAACGCGGAGTCGGTGAAATTATCGATATGCTGAAAGCCAACGATGATATCACACTGATTACACTCTCAGGACAGCCGGTGATAAACGGCCCATATTCGGATTTCGAACGGGCGCGAGAGACGCTCAATTCGCTTCAGCCTCAGCCATCGCCGCCGAATTTCCGGGAGGGCTTGCGCAAAGCCTCGGAAATTTTAGCCGAAAGCCACAACCTCAACCGCGAAATCTATATCTTCTCCGATTTCCAGCAAGGCAGCTGGTGGGATGCCTCATTCGAGAACGTTATCAATCCCGATTACCGCTATTTCGCCTTGAAATTCGCGGTCGATAAAAGCGATAATGTCGGTATCGAGAAAATCGTATTCCCGGCTCAGCTATTGGCTCCGGGTGAGGAGTTCGAAATCGACGCCTCGATAAAGAACTACAGCGATAAAGCGGTGCAAAGCCGTCTGCTTGAACTTTTTATCGATGGCGCCAAACGCTCGCAGACCTCGGTGGATTTGAAGCCATCCGGAACCGCCGACGCCCGTTTCACGGTCACGCCCGATCAGCCGGGGTATCACAACGGCTATTTCGAACTGGAGGATGATGATTTCAGCCCCGATAACCGGTTCTATTTCAATTTCGATATCCCGCGCAAAATATCCGTGCTGGGCGTAGCCGAAACGCCCGAGGCGATCCGCGTTTTGTACAATATCATAGGCCGGACCAAAACCGGTTATATCGATTTTTCCGGTGTGAACGTGTCGGGCTTCAGCCGTCAAAACCTGACCGATTACGATGTGATCATTTTTAATGACATAAGCGCCCTGCCGCCGGCGTATTTTAATTCGCTGACCGATTTTATCAATTCCGGCGGCGGCCTGTTTATCATTTTCGGCGGCAACAGCAATGTCGATTCATATAAGAGTTTCCTCGAGGATAAGGCCGGCCTGATAATCGGCGGCAAAGTCGAAGCCTCGATAGAAAGCAATCCCGATACTTATTTCAGCCTCAGCGATTTCGATTTGACGCACCCTATTTTCAAAGTGTACTCGCCGCAGAATCCGGAAGCGCCGGAAATCCCATCGCTGAAACTCGGCATGTATTATCCCATCGATGGCGGCCTGGCTATGGCGCGAATCGGTCCGAAGCAGACCGTGCTGGCGCAATCATCTAAAGCCCGCTTAATCGTGATGGGGTTCGGGTTGGATTTACCTAACTCGGATATCTCACTGCATTCGTTTATCGTGCCGTTTATTATTCGCACGGTCGAATTTCTGGCATCGGCGCCCAGCACGGCCGAGGAGTATTTCGTGTCGGGCCGGTCGGTGTCGATCAATCTGCCCGCCCGCGTGACATCCTCCGCCGTCAAGATGACCCGTTCCAGCGGCGTTGCTACCCGCGAGTTCGGCGGCCCGGGCGAGGCTCAAACTATCGAGGTTTCCCGCGGCGCGTATGGCGCGTTTGTCAATATCCCGCGCGCCGGCTATCCCGGTTTCTATACGCTCACAGTCGATTCCGACACGGTCGGCTCGTTCTCGGTCAATCACGACAGCGGCGAATCGACCAACGAATCGATCACCAAAGACCGGCTGGAGGAGATACTGGGCAAGGACCTGGTTTATATCGATCAATCTTCGGGCATAGCCGAAAAGGTGATGCAAGCCAAGTTCGGTTTCGAACTCTGGAAATACTGCCTGGCCCTGGCGCTTTTGCTTCTGATAGCCGAATCTATACTGGTAAGGAAGGCGCGGTAAGGATGCGAGGCAAATCCGCGTTGTCGGGTCCCCTGACCCGACAACTACTCCGCTTCATTTAAACTCCGGTCATCCTTTTCAACCAATGCAACTTCGAATGCTTGCTTCGAGACATTACTTGCAAATTCTCATAGCGGTTGTTTTTTTTGTTGCCATCTCTATGATGTACAACAAAGCCATCCAGATTTTATTGCCAAGTTTCTTTTCGGCGGCCCGCCTGTGAGAATATTGCCACCTGCCGTTTTTATCTTTATACTGTTCGTAACCCTTGTAATTGCGCGTTTCAAACTTACGCCGTCGCGGTTTCGGTTGCCCGAAAAGTAGATTTAATAAACCCATTAAAGCCCCTGTATCAATAATTGCTTTAGTTGTCTGCTCAAAGTTGTTTAAAACCAAACTTGTACTTAAAAGATATTCTTTTGTGGAGCCAAGTCAAGGAAATTAATCGGCTACCTAATAGTTGTCGGGTCGGGGGACCCGACAACACGGAAGTTTCGTGCCCAGCAGACTTCCCGATCTGCCCGTTCCTCCGCAAATCAAACGCCGGGGCAAGCGAGGGCGTACTCCAACCACGGGGATGGCATATCAGTCATTCGCTTTCCAGCCTTAGCCCGCTGATCTACTCGCTACGTAGTTATTGTAATGCTGGCACCATCCTTATATTCGTATTGTCCATAAGACGATTCATTGATATAAACTTCTACTTCCCCTTCATCATAACCGGAAAAATACGCGATGCCATCCGAATCCGTATATTCTTCGGCTATCAAATGTCGTGTAAGACCGGTAAATTCCAATCTTACATGCATATGTGAGCTGCCTTCTTGATCGTCATTAACGACGCGTACTTCAAACGAGGCCATATCAAACCCCTTGGTAAAGTTTTATATTATTTTCCCAAGCTACATTACCAAAGCTGATCTATTCTAAGGTACGCCTCTTAATATGCCAAGTCAAGGAATTTAATCGCTCCCCTTCCCGTACCCCTGGATGAACAAAGGACTACGTCCATCCGATCAGGTCGGGAATGGCATGTTGTGTATGGCGGGCGTCCTCGCCTGCCAAGAGCGTGTTGGAGCACCGCCGGAGCAAGCGAGGACGTACTCCAACCAGCGGATATATTAGCTGCCGGGTGCGGAGACCCGACAGCACAGATTGTTCGAAGCTCTTACGCTTTCTTCCCTGCCGGTTTGGGCATGGCTTTCCAGATTTTGACGGCCAGGCCGAAACCTAAAAGCGTGAACGGTATCAGGAATACCGGCCACCAGGCCCAATTGGCGGTGGTGATAAAGCCCAGAGCGAATGATTGCACGCCGGTGCCCAGATAGACAAAGCCGTCGATCATGCCGACCGCGGTACCGGCTGCCCGCTTGCCGCCGAAATCCATTGTCGAGGTGCCGGAAAGCACTCCATGAGTGCCGATCACGCAAAACGACATCGTCACAGCCGCTACTGCCAGCAATACCAGATTGCTTTTGACTACGAAGACCATCAGAAGCGTAGCAAAGAACATGAGGCCGTAAAGCAGTCCGGCTACCGGCCCGCGTCGGGACCCGAATACCTTATCGGACATGATCCCGGCAACCATCCCGCCGAACACTCCGGCCAGCATCAGGATAAGGCCCCAGTGCTGACGCATGAAAGCATCACTGGGCAGATGCAGGGGGCCGCTAAGGTAAATCGGGTACCAGTGCATGATACCGTTACGCAGCACACCGGTGCAGAATTCTATGAAGGCTATAGTGAGGATAATTTTATTAGTGACTATCTTTTTCAGGATTTCCCATAAGCGGAACGGCTTATCATCCTCGCCGGCGGAGGCATCGGCAGTGTAGAAATCCTCATAACCGGCGCCCGAGGGGTTATCCTTTATGATAAACAAATCAAGGATCGCGAATATCACCAGGATAGCGGCCGGTACGAAGAACACCCACCAGGTTTGATCGATAGGCGAACCGGCAACGCCGAGTATACTTCGTAAAGCTACCTGGAGGAAATTGAGATCGACATCGACCACCGCCTTGGTGGCATTTACCACGGCCGCGCCCCAGTCGAACGCGAAAAATAGTCCCAGCGAAATCAGTATCCCGAAGATGCCGCCGAATACGCCGCGTTCCCGGACATGGAACCAGCTGGCATTAACTTTAACTATTGCCACCGCGCCGAAACTCTGGAAATACATATTGAGCGCGTACAGTATTGAGAACGCCAGGGTCATGTTGAGCGACCAATGCTTGACCAGGTGACCATATGTAAATATGCCCATGAAGATATTGGCGATCGCCGCGCCTAAAGCGCCTATTAATATCGCTCGCTTACCGCCGATTCGATCGGTTAAGGGCCCGTTGATTAAAAATGATACGGCGTAAGTGATCGTCCCGGCCCCGAAGATGATCCCGAATTGCTCATTGGACATCGCCTTGCCCAGGGCGATCTTGGACACAGTGAGGTTATACCGGGCCATATACAGAAAGGCATAAGTCAATCCCAGCGGCAGCCAGTTTATCACCCTCCGGAATTTGAAACCTACGGTATGGGAAACTTCAGGATTTTCCCTGAAGATATCCATCAACACATACGCTATCACCAACAAGATGGGGACGTAAGAAATCAGATCAAATAAAAACCTCATAGTGTCCTCCAAAGATTAAGGCTATATTTTTCACTTGAAGATTTGTCATATTTATTAACAACCGTACCATAACCTGCCCTGTCAGCATGTAATATTCAATAAAGACATTCACATGCCGCTAAATCGCAATAATTATCGTTTTGGAATATAGTATTTATTGACAAGCTCATCAAGTAAAAACGAACCTTGACGGCTTCGGCTTTGGCTCGCAATGTTTTCACAAACACGTCATTGCGAGGAGTCCACAGGACGACGTGGCAATCTGTCGGATTTTTGAGATAGTCTCGTTCCCTCCCGGCGGCCCATGATAAATTTATTAACATTTACCTCCTTGACAATCGAGGCACACACCCGATATAATACTAAAAAGGAAAATCTTCTCTGGAGGAAAATATGTCTAAATTAAGATTTTTAATCATCGCTTGCGCGATAATCGCGATTTTTAGCGCTATTTCCGCACAAACGCCGGATATCGTGTCGATATCGACAAATGTCTTGCCGATGGTGGCCGCTTTCAATGATTCGGGCTGGATCGTTCAGCATCAGGAGAATTTCGACGCCACTTTCGAGGCGGTACACGGCCAGACTTTCAGCGATAATGACTGGCTGATATTCCAGTTATTCAACGATGGCGCGATTTCGGTCGCCAACGGCTACGCCCAGCTCAACGCGCCCGATTTCTGGAACGCGGCGCTTATCAGAAGCACTCACATACTGCCCGAAGAGTACAAGGTCAGAACCAAGATCGGCTATATCAATTACGATTTAACCAATTACGAGCAAGAGGACTACGACGATCCGGATTTCGACAGCCATGAAGGGCACTACGAAAACGGCATGTATTTTTTAACTGTCACCGATGACACTTGCGCGGGCAATCAATGCGCCGAAAACTGGTGGCACTATCATCGCAAGATGGTTATCGATGTGGACAACCATATCGACTGGGATGACTCCGCGGAGGTGTTTCATCCGACCTACATGGTCTACATGGCGCCCGAAATAAATTCCGGAGGCAATCTGCTGAGAACCTGGACCGGCAGCTACTGGGATACATCTCCCTGGAACTGGAATGTGGCTTATACCTATGATTACGATGACTGGTATTATGCCGAACTGGAGAAAATTGACGATCACATTATCCTCAGGCTGTATGACAGCGATCAGAACATTATCGAGGAGACCACGCCGGTTAGCCTGAACCTGATTAACGCCATGGATGACACGCTGGAGTATCTTTATCTGGGCGAACCGCACACCGATGATTACGAGGGGGATGTCCGGCTCGATGAAATCACGCTTCTGATTCCTGATAGCGGCCAGTCGGTTCCCGGCGGTCGTACCAAAAAGTGGAAAGATTTCAGACTGACACAGATTTACCCCAATCCCTTCAATGCCTGGACTGTCATCGGTTTCGATTTACCGGAGGCGTCCGATGTGAAAATCGATATATATGATATTCTGGGCCGTAAAATCGAAACGCTATGCGACGAGGTTTTACCGGCGGGCAATAATCAAATAACCTGGAACGCGGCTGATCGGCCATCAGGGATATATTTCTATAAAGTCCAGGCCGGCGGTTATAGCCTGGCCAATGAGATGTTGTTGCTGAAAT
>CAZFSN010000104.1:8697-11330 GCA_964521815.1 uncultured Ignavibacteria bacterium
CTGAAGGAGAATAATCTGATGCGAGAATTAACGTTAAACAAATTACCCAAGAAAGTTTTAGCCAAACTGGATTTGGAGACGGCCTTCAAAGCATCGCGCTGCGTTTTAGCGGCGGAAAGACTTCAGGTGTTTCGCAAGCTTCATGATAAAGAGCTATCCGCGGCCGATATCAGCCGGCGCACCGGGATTAAACACAAACACTGTGAATCGTTTCTGGATTTTCTTGCTTTCCTGGGATTGCTAAAAAAGAAGAACGGCTTTTATCGCAATACTCCATTAGCCAATAAGCATTTCATTGAGGCGCGGTCGATCGACTGGACCCGGCTCTGGTCCGGCGAATGTATCAAAGACTACGAAGCCCTGACGGTTTTGGAGGATGTGATAACCAGCGGTAAAAAATGGCAACAAGTATTGGGCAAAGAGCGCAAGACCGATTACGAACTTGCCTTAAAAGATCGGCGCTGGGCAAGGGATTTTACCTATGCCCTCTATGATTTATACAAACCGACCGCCGAACTCCTGGCCAAAAACCTCGATTTATCAAACTACCATTCGCTTCTGGATATCGGCGGCGGGTCGGGTGTCGTGTCATTCGCGCTGGCGCGGAAATACCCTCGCCTGAAAGCCTGCGTCCTCGATTTCAAGTATGTCTGCCATGCCGCCGATGAGATCATTCGCAAGGAGCGCCTGGCTCATCGGGTAAAGACGTTGGCCGGCGATATGAACAAGTCGATTCCCCGCGGCTATGATGTCATAATGTTCTGGAACATCGGTTATGTCGACAACCGGGTTATCAAAATGGCTTATGATCGCCTGCCCGATGGCGGCCTGATAGTAAAAGACTATATACCTCCGCCAAAATCAAAAGCGCCCTCGCCTAACAGGTTTATAAAAGAGTATCTGTCGGTCCGACCCAAACAACAGACCAGGCTTGAGATAATAAATTCGTTTAAAAAAGCGAGCTTCAAATCGGTGCGATCCCGCCGAATCGGCCCGGATATCGGTTTAGTGACCGGTATTAAAGGCAGAGCAATCTAGACAGCTCATCGGTGGAGTGAGTGACATTTAATTAAGCTGCTGACCCGCCTGCAGATTCAAAGATTAAACAGCCAATCGCCCTTGCTCACCATAAAAAACCTTTGCCAAAAACCGCAAACCGTGGTAACATCAAAGGCAAGAATGAACGTTGGCGACTGAATATAAACCTCCTGGGGTCGCGCCAAAGCCCACTCTTAAAAAAGGAGATATCTTATGTTCATGAAATCATTCGAAAAGTACGCCTACGCGCTCTTGCGTATCATGGCCGGTTTCATGTTTCTCTGGCATGGTTCGCAGAAGTTATTGAATTATCCTGTCTTAGGTCTTACGATCCCGCCGTTTATTAAGTACGGTGCCGGATCGATCGAATTGATCTGCGGAATTCTGATCATGATTGGGCTGGCAACCCGCTGGGCGGCTTTCTTAGCCAGCGGAGAGATGGCCGTGGCTTACTGGATGGTGCATAGCACCAAAACGTTTCTGCCATTGCTTAATCAGGGTGAGCTGGCAATCTTGTACTGCTTCGTGTTCCTGTTCATCTCCACCCGTGGAGCCGGCATTTGGAGCATCGATAATATCTTGTGTCGGCCGGAGAAGCAATAGCCAGGTAGGTCAGGTGGAAGGTGCGAGGCAGACCTCCCGGTCTGCCCGTCCAACTATAAATTAAACGCCGGGGCAGACGAGGACGTCTGCCGCCCACAAAATAGCTTATGTGGTTGGCGTACAACCAATTCCACCTCACAGTAGATGAGGAGGGGTACCATGTTATTTATCCACTCAATGTAGGGTACTTCGCAGAATGAAAATTTACTTATGAGCTTATAGGCTGTTATTTTGTTAAATTTGAAACAACCTGTTTTTTTTGATCTATCATTTTAAATAAAAACCTCCGAAAAGGCGCGTAATAGCACTCCTGCTGACACTCACTCAAATCCTTTATATTTACGCAATGTTCCTCACAACATTTTGATAAGGTAAGCTTTTCATCCGGGATTGATTCGGTTATAAATTGTTTCATTACCTCAATATCAACAGCTATACTTGTGCCGCAATCTTTAACTTCATGTTGATAGAAATAATATGCCTTTTCATTTTCTCCCGGCATGTATAGCATACCGACCAACTTAAGCTCGGGATCGTTAGCCAGCTCCATAGCTGTGAAGTCTCGATTACAGAATGAACATTTTTTCACAATTTTATCGTTCACAAATTCTCCTTAATATCATTATCTTATCTTGTTCGACAGAGATATTATATGTCTTATTAAATCACAAATTTCGGTGCTTAAGATTGAAACAATTGCAATCTATTGTATATTACTAAAAGATAAGTTTTCTCTTCAATCTGAAAATAATATATCTAAAATGCAATCTATAAGACCGGTCCATTTTATTAACGTTTACCCCACTCCATCTACTGTGGAGTGGGTGGCATAGTTGGCAATCTATCCCACCTCACTGTAGATGAGATGGGTTACCTGTGTGGAGTACTCATGTAGGGGGCGGTCTAAGACCGACCCGTTAGCCGCCGATTGCAGATTATCATCCGTCACGGGCTGGTCTTAGACCAGCCCCTACACCGATATTATAATTCAT
>CAZFSN010000105.1:0-10997 GCA_964521815.1 uncultured Ignavibacteria bacterium
CTAGAATGACCCAGGCGATAAGCTCAAATGGAGTTTTCTCCCGGACGTTTTCTATAGCTTTGAAAAGAAGATCGTTATTATCAATTAATATGGTCATTCTATCATATGTGGCATTGGTAATAAAACATATATTACCGGGATAGAAATATCTTCTTAAATCTGACATATTCAATATTACACGCGTCAGGAGCGCAGGGCTCCTGACCTACTACAACTCTTCCTTAAACTTCTGCAATATTTTCAAAGCTTCTATCGGTGTAATAGCATCCAACTCCAGTTTGCGTAGCTTTTCAGCGATTTTCGATTCCTGGGGTGAGAACAGCGATATCTGATATGAGTCAACTTTCGGTTTGGCTTGTTTCATTTTCTGGCGGACATTTTCGGCGGGTTGTTTGGCTTCGAGTTGCTCTAAAATCTTCTTGGCGCGGCTGATAACCTGCTTGGGCAAGCCCGCCAGACGGGCTACTTCGATGCCGTAAGAATCATCACAGCCGCCGGAGATTATCTTTCTGAGGAATATTATCTTATCCCCTGTTTCTTTAACCGCTACTTGAAGGTTCTTAATGCCCGGATATAACTCAGCCATCTCGGTTAGTTCATGATAATGCGTGGCAAACAACGTGCGCGATGCCAGTTTCGGATTGTCGGTAATATATTCGGTTACGGCCCAGGCCAATGACAGGCCATCATAGGTGGATGTACCGCGGCCAAGTTCATCCAGAAGGATCAGGCTTCGGTTGGTAGCGTTGTTGATTATGTTGGCGGTCTCGCTCATCTCCACCATGAAAGTGGATTGCCCCTGCGCCAGCCTGTCGGCGGCGCCGACACGGGTGAAGACGCGGTCGGAAATCGAGATAGTCGCCGTATCGGCCGGCACGAACCCGCCCATCTGCGCCATGATGACGATGAGGCCGACCTGACGCAGGTATGTCGATTTGCCCGCCATGTTGGGGCCGGTGATAATCTGAATGCGTTTATCATCGGTGTTGATATATGTATCATTGGGCACGAATTCACCAGGCGGCAGCGATTTCTCCACCATCGGATGACGGCCCGCCTTGATATCGATAAGGCCGGCTTTGTCGGAATCATCATCGCCGGCGATTATTCTTGGTAAAGTGTAGCCATTGAGACGGGCGACCCTCGCTAACGCCTGGAAGTAATCGATATTAGCGATAGCCCTGGCAGTCGATAGGATTCTGGGAGACAGATCCTTTATCTTGCCTTTCAGTTCGATAAACAACTCCGCTTCAAGGAGATTGATTTTCTCCTCGGCTTTAAGGATTAGTTCCTCTTTCTCCTTCATCTCCTCGGTGATAAAACGTTCGGCATTGACCAGCGTTTGCTTGCGGATATATTCCGGCGGCGCCTTGACAGCTTGCGCTTTCGAGATTTCGATAAAATAGCCGAACACCTTGTTGAAGCCGACTTTCAGCGTGGGGATACCGGTGCGCTGACGTTCTTTGGCTTGAAGGTTCTTGATATAAGTCCGAGCCTCGGCGATACTATCGCGCATTCCGTCGAGATCAGCGGAATGACCGCGCTTGAATATGCGGCCCTCCAGATACGATATCGGCGGGTTGTCGACTAATGCTTTATCCAGTTCGGGCACGATATCGGAGAAGTTATCGAGACTGGCGGCTAATTCATTTATGCCCTTCCCCTGCCCTGTCAGTCTTTGCTTTAGCCCGGCGATAGCTTTGAATGATTCCCTCAAAGCGAGTAAATCTCTCGGTGTAGCCCGACCGGCAACGAAACGTGACAGGGTGCGTTCGATATCTTTGATGTCTTTGAGGATTTCGATTGTATCATCATTTAAGGTACGGTCATTATAAAATTCAGTGACATATGCCTGACGTTGCCGTATACGGTCGGCATCGATTAAGGGCGATACGATCCGCCGCCGCAGGATACGTTTTCCCATCGGGGTGCGACATTTATTCAGAAGCCAGAGAAGCGAATATTCTTTGTCGCCCGATGAACATTCCAGAAGTTCGAGGTTGGCGATTGTGGCCGAATCGAGGTACATCTCCTTGCTATCGGAGGCCCTGATAATCGATCGGATATGATCCACCTGACCTTTTTTCAGCCGCTTGACATAATCCATCAGCGCTCCGGCCGCGCCTATAGCCAATGGCAAATCGGAGACACCGAAACCATCCAGAGAGGCCGTGCCGAAATGCGTGTTCAGATTGTCGCGCGCGAAATCTGTCTCATAACGGAAAGATTCGGTTCGGTAAACGGGTTTCTTGTTGTTGTGAATGAAATCGATCAGCGATTCAGGATCGTTATCAGGCAGAAGTAATTCTGAGGGAGCGTAGCGGTTTAAGGTCAACTCCAGCTTGCTTACGGGAACCTGGTCGAGTCTGAATTCGCCGGTGGTGTAATCCAGAAACGCCAGACCGGCGGAGTCGTTATCGGCGCATATCGAGGCGATAAAGCTGGGCGCGCCATCATCCAGCACACCCTCCACGGTAATACTGCCAGGCGTCAGCACCTCGACAACATCCCGCTTAACCAGCCCCTTGGCCAGCTTGGGATCCTCGACCTGTTCACAGACAGCCACGCCATAACCGGCTTTGAGCAATCCGGCCAGGTACTTTTCCGCCTGATGGTATGGCACACCCGCCAATGGGATTTTACCAGATTGACCGTGATTGCGGGAAGTCAGCGTTATACCCAGCACTTCGGAGGCAATTTTGGCGTCATCGCCGAACATCTCATAGAAATCCCCCATCCGGAAAAACAGGATGCGATCGGGGTACTGCTCTTTGAGTTTGAGATACTGCTTGATCAATGGCGTTGATTTATCTGTCATGAGATGAAAGTTAATATGGAGATGGGGTTAGGTCAATAGATTAGTTGGGACGGATATTCTCTGATTTTCGAACATGGAGCTTGCCAAAAAGACATTCTTGCTAAATCTAATTTTAATATGTAGTCAATTATAATTGTTATTCCCGCAGAGGGATTTTTGAAAAACTTCAAAGTTCGTCATTGCGAAGGAGCGAAGCAACTGAAGCAATCTGTAACTTATTGACAGCAAACAGACAGATTGCTTCATCCCGCTATCGCGGGTTTCGCAATGACAGGCATGCGGCTTTTTCAACACTCCCTCTGTTTGAAAACCCAAGTATGTTAAAAACTCTGGTTTGATTTCTTACTGACTATATTAATTGCTCGCGAAACGGAGTTTCTTAAATACCTGCATTCCAAAACGGAGTTTTGGAACGAGGAAAGACTCATTGCATCATTCACACCTATCTATTATATGTACGATTGTATTATACTTTTCACCTTTATTTTATTCAATATAATTTTGGCATTTAAAACAATCACGGCGGGAGAATGATCTCCCGCCGCTACCTGACCGTAAAGCAATGGAGGAAAGAGATATTTTATTAATTAGCCGTTTGGGCCGCACCGTTACCGCCTATGCTGGCGATTTTCTGAGTCCAATTCATGCGCATGACCACGTTGACTCTCGGCGTGCCCGGAGGCAATTTGGACGCGTCAAGCAGATCGGGATCGAACGCCCAGTTACGATCTGGCGGTGTATAGTACGACCCACCCCAATCGCCCGTACTTTGACGGGAATACCAGAGATCAACCGCTGAGCCGCGCCACTTGAATTCGACACCGTCCCAGTTCTCCAGAAATCTCGGCAGGTTTTCGAAACCGCCGCTATAATCGCCGCCGGCCGATTCGGTATTGCCGGTCATATAGCTGGCATTCACCGTCGTTTGAGAAGCCATACGGCTGTCTCTGGACCAGCTGCTCTTGGTGTCATCCCAACCGTTGGATAGAATTGTCAGCGCATCGGCCATAATCGCCGCGGGTTGCTTATTGACGGTGTTATAATCTCCAAGTGTATAAACCGGATTATCGGAGGCGATAGTTAATGGTCCGGCGAGTTGCTCGCCCTCGGTTAGCCTGATCGCGTGCACATTAGAGTGATTATAAGTAGATGAGGAATAAATCACGCCATTAGACGGAAAGAACCCCGATGAATTTAATTTATCAACATTAATATCGATAGAGTTTACGATTTGGCCTTCACGGGCGTCATAAAATGTAGTGTTTGTAGTTATACCATCGGCCTGCAATGTAGCCGTTACATTGATCCAGGCTGCACCGGATTTGAAATAAGCCAGGCCATCGATAAATTTCAGGCCCGCCTTGTTCTCATAACTATCGGGATTGCCGGCGCCGCGGTCGATGAGATTAGTTGCCGGGCCGTCAGTAACCACCGGCATGTATAATTCCGTAATACCGTGGCTACCATCCTCAACATTACCGCCCCAGCGGGACAACGAGCCATTGACCCAGTTAGGATCGTTGGCGTCAAGGAATGTGTTATCGGCGTTTTTCATGGTCTGATAAATACCATTAGAATCTTTAATCCAGACATCATTACTGGTCGAACTCTGGCCGGAACCAGGTTTACGGCCATGTTTAATCAATCCGGCGGCTGTTAAGTAAGAATCGATATAAAGGTCGCTGCCAGCCTGAAGAAAAATATCCTTATTTGAATGAACTCTACCGCCCAGAGTCATATCCGGGCCGGGAGCGATTTCAAGATCATATTCATAAAATACCGCGAATTGGAAGACCGGAATCAGCGCGTCGCTTAGCTGCATCTGAAGTTCGACGCCGGAATTACTGGTGGCATCAACCCCCAGAGAATGGACGGTATAAGTCTTAACAAGCCCATAGAGGCCCTTATAGGCGCCCTCAGTAAGCTGAGTATTGACCGCCGGGCCGTCATCGGCCGTTGTGTACATATATGTATAGTGCAATTCGCCTACCGAATCAGATGGCAATGGATTCGGGGCGACGCCGGTAGTTTGGTAACTCCTGGCAATCGAGGCGGCCGCTTTCTCTAACCCGGCTTCGGCGGCATAAAACGCGCCGGTAGCCCGGCTTTCATTTTCGGCGATACGCATATCATTGTTGGATGTGGATATCGAAGCAATCCCAATGAGCGATAACATAAACAGGATCGCCAAACAGACTATCAGGACTATGCCCGATTCATTATTTAATTTCTCAATCATCTTATTTCTCCTTTTGATATAATCTCACGTTTATTCTGGGCAAATGCCGTACCAAGTTTTATAAAATCAAGTTAACTTTAAATAAATCAAGTGGTTAACTTGGATTTTATGAAATTCAGGGGGGACTTTTAGAAGAGATATCGCTATAAATAGCCAAACAATATTGATTTTATAGAACAACTTATTGGAATATCCCCATAGTACGTTGACTACTAATCGAGATTTGTCGTCTGGCGTGTTTTATTTACATATGACCAAAATCGCGTTGATATTAATAATTTATTTATGATAATCATAACAAGGACTTTCCCCGAAAATCCGGCACAATTTCGTAGAACATTAATAAACTCATAGTTTTAACTTTTTTTGAATCTGGAAAACATGATTTTTGAAAAAACGGGGAATCTCCGCCGCTATTTTCGTCCTTACAACCAGTTCCGCAGGGTCGTAGCCCGTAGGGCGTGACCCGGCGGCATAAGAAGGTAAATCAGTGTCGGGTCACGGGCTTCGCCCTACGACCCGACACAACTTATATGGGAATAGTCCGAATAAGCTCAACCAACTTACCGAAATTTTCGGGGAAATTCCTTTAATCATAACTTATGGCAACTCGTTAAATGATATATAAATAAGACTATCCGACAGGATTATAGACAAGCATAAAATATAACTATTAATTAAGTTTAATTATCTGATTATCTTTCTATTAAAATGTATTTTTCGCCGGCGGCTTTTTCCAACCGGTTTTTAATAAATTCAGCCTGTTGTTTTGAATTATAACCACCGATTAAAATCCGGTAGAATTCTTTGCCGCTGTCGACGAAATTTTCCATATAAACATTATACCCGCTTTTCTTATAAATCGATGCCGTCTGAATCGCGTTATCCCTTTTTGAAAACGCGCCTACCTGGATATAATAACGGTATTCGGCGGGCCGCGAGGGTTTGGCCGATTGATCATCGGAGACATCTGGCCGGGTTGGCTGCCTATCGGGAACCGTTGCCACAGCGCCCTGATAGCGATCATTGTAGAGGCCGGCATAACGCCCGGCATCATTCCGATTGCCGCCGGCGGCAGCCGTTTCAGCCAGGCCTAATAGAGCCAGAGCGTAAATATCATCTTCCAGTTCGGGCCGTAGAAGCTCCTGATATTGCTTTCGGGCTTTATCATATTCAGCCTGCGCCAGATACGAATCGGCCAGACCTAAACGCGCCCAGTAGGCGAAATTCCGCCCGTTTACAGACAAAGCGTTCGAATCGATATTATAACGGTCGGCCGTCCGCTTAAACATTTTGTCGGCTTGTTTATATTCGCCGGAAAGCAGGTAACATCTGCCCATGAGATAATCGGCCTCCGCGGCCATAGGTGAATTATCGGGAATGCTTTCCAGCTGTTTACCGGCGGTCACATACAAACGCTGGGCCAAATAATATTTACCCAGGATTAATTTGGCCCAATCATTCATATAAGAATCAGAGGATGATTTATTTATATAGTCTTTTAAATACGAAGCGGAATTTTCGCCGGACAACTCGGACATACCGTTGGCAAACAGATACTCCGGTTGACTGGCATCATTGTATATCTGCTTTATTCGATAAAAAGCCTGATCATATTTGCCATTTTTAATAAGCTCATTTATTTCATCGGCCCGTGAAAATCCAAAAATGAAGATTAAGAAAATCGGTAAACAAATTACTCTCATGTTCTATTATACGGCCCAACCCTTTTGCAGTTTGAACAAATTAGTTCGGGCATCGATGAAATCATGGCGCAACGCGGGCATTTATATGTATGCGCGGCTACCGGCGGTTTCCTTTGGATATTTTTCAGCAGTTCGACAGCCCTATTCCTCTGATTATTATTTAGATATAGTTCAATAAGCTTAGCCGCCGCGGCGATATCCTCGGGATGGGTCCTGACCGCCTGGGTCAGGGTTTCGATGGCCGCCTCATAATTGCCCTTTTTTTCCGATATCCCGGCCAATGATTTTAAAATATCCCCATCATCGGGAATTTGATCGACTATTTTATTGTAGATATCCACCGCTTCCGAAAATTGCCCTAACTCGAAAAGAGTCTGCTCCATCTTGTAGGCGACTCTGTACATTTCCGAAGGCGCCTTTAAGGCTAATTTTTTATAAAATTCAATAGCGTCCTGTTTTCTGTCCTCGGCCTGATATGACTCGGCTATCATAATGTAAGCGTCAGCCAGCCTGTCATCATAATGGAGCGCTTCCTTATAGGCTATCCGGGCTTTATGGAATTCTCCCTCATTGTACAGCTCATTGCCCAGAAGGTGTTTATAAATCGCTAATTTGTTATTCTGATCTTTTGATTTGATGAGGTTTTTACAAACGCTGAACGCTTTTTCCCAATTTTCCGTCTTTTCATAAACTTCAAGCATTTTCTCCTGAGCCCAGGTCCTGTAATCAGATTCCTTGTCCAATTTTGCCAAAACATCCAGAGCAATATTATACTTGCCGGATTGAATATAGTCAGTGGCCAAACTCTGCCATACCAGCGGACTTAAGGCCGGACTGAGTTTTTTCCGAAGCGTTAATTCGCGATGGATTCTGATCGCCTTTTCAATCTGGCCCCGGCTGCGGAAAAGATCGCCCAGCCTGAGATAAGCATCGACATTATCGGTATCTTCGGCGACGGCTTGTTTGAGTTTTACGAAAGCGTTATTTTCATCGTTGGAAATTAATGCCCTGAGACCGGCTATGTAATTTTCGGGAGATACTTTCTTTTCCCGCGAACCTCTTCTTTCAAGCGTAAAAATCAGGGCCAGAAAAATCAAGACCAGCGGTATTACAATCCACCAATAGGAGGTCATAGTTTGTTCCATTAATTACTCTCTCCCTAGGCCTGATTATCTTCGGTTTTCTCGTCCGGCTCTTCCAGCGGCAGATTGCGCAAAGTCGTAATTTCCTGAGTCAGGGTGCGGTTTTTCTTTTTTTGATCGGAAAGCCTGGAAGCCATGCGAAAATACTGGATAACGGAAATAGTGAACCAGAAAACCAGCCCTACGCAAAAAGCCACGTAAATCACGAAAATCAAAGGTACATCATAGTAGTTCATATTGAAGATAGTAATCTGCACTTTTTGCGATGTGTTCTGGATTGAAAAACCCAATAACCCGATTATTAATATCGCGGCGATGGCATATCTAATTACCCACATAATCCCTCCAAAATTTTGATAGAATCATAACACTTGAATATCAAACAGTCAATATAAAATAATGAAGGAGTTTCCCCGATTTTTTTTATTCAATTGCAGGTCGGGTTCCGCCGTGAGAGAAGCGAACAAGAAACCCGGCACTTTTCGCATCAAAGTAACTCTCTTGCTCTTGGTAAATTATCTATCAAAATAAAGGACGTCGGGTTTCTCCCTCCGGTCGGAACCCGACCTACCTTTAATTTATTGCCAAAATAAAAAAGACTGCCCTTTTAGCACTACTTCTTAACTGGCGTCTCAGCAGCGGCCGGGAATTTGAGCGATGATATTATTTGGGCAAATTCTTCTTTGATCACCAGATAAAATTCATTTTCTACCTGATCGTTGATAACAAACAGGTCGCCGTCGCGCTCAAAAATATAAACTTCATGAACATCGTGAACATTTTGAATGATGAGGCCGCCGTACTGCCGATATTTCGGATCATCGGCTTCTGCTTGCAGATGACGTTCCCAGGGTCTTTTAAACATGGCTCTAATAGTTTTATTTCCGGCTAATACGACTTCATCACTACCCTGAAATTCGCCGTCCAATACGAGATTCATTTGGCTGATGATATTATCATCCGATGATCTCATTTCAATATCGTGCTTTAGTTTTTCTAAAAATTCGGCAGCCGTCATTGCGGCCGGCCTGACATATATCTGAATTTCGGGGATAATGAATTCGCCGCCAATGTTCTTGACATCCCGATTAACCTGGTAATTTTTCTGCATCAGCAAAGCCCTTAAAACTTCCGGCTTCCCGGCATCTTCTTTAAATGTTTTAACTTTCCAATTATCGGGAACATCAATGGTGTAATTATATTTTAGATCAGTCAAAACATTGTCTTTACATTCGGCGGTTTTGGTTTTCCCTGCTATTGCCGGAACCCCTATCATGATAACTAACATGAAAACTACCCAACCCTTAACGTTCTTCATGTTTTCCTCCTTGAATGATTACAGGATCATAATTGACTTCGCTGCACTTAATAAAACTTACGTAAACACCCATCAAAAGTTCCATTTTTATTATACACCTGAACCAATCATTTATTCAGATTTATGTTTAATTATTCTAATGCCGGTCAGTAGATAGCTGACCGATGAAATTCCTACGAACAAGATCGCCGACCAAAAAACAAACGTATATAATATAGTCAGCTCGAAAACATATACTATTAAGGTTATTGCCAGAACCGCTACGGTGACCTTGCCGATCCAATTGGATACCGGAATTATTCTGGCGCTCCTGGCAATCGCCCAGCCGCACAAAAGTATTAAAATATCTCTGGCGACTATAATGATCAAAAGTATAAGCGGTAAATCACTATAAAAAGCCAGGGCCAAAGCCGCCATGATTACGCAGAGCTTGTCCGCTACCGGATCGATTATTTTACCGGCTCTGGTAATGGAATTTAGCTTGCGAGCCAGAAAGCCGTCTAAAAAATCCGAAAGCATTGCCCAGGCGGCTAATACTATGAAGGCCTTTATATTATGGCCTTTAATAGTCCAGAAGAATAATGGCGATATAACGGCTCTGGATAGCGAAAGCAAGTTAGGCAAGGGTGACACTTTCGCGCCGAACATGGCCGAGGGGATATCTTTCGGCTTCGCCGGATTTTTAGAAGACGCGTTCAGGATTGTCCTTCCTTCAGTAATTGGCTGGCGCTATCCAAAGCGACATCGCTGATTTTCTCGCCAGCCAGTAAACGGGCTATTTCGGCCACGCGCTGGTCGCCCTCCAAAACCTTGATTTTGGTGATAGACCGTCCCTGGCTTTTGCCCTTATAGACTTTAAAATGAGCCTCTCCCCGGCTGGCTATTTGCTGAAGGTGAGTTATGCATATAACCTGACGATTTTGCGCCAACTTCTGAAGTTTTTTGCCTACTTGAGAAGCGACCTCACCTGAGATTCCGGTATCGATTTCATCAAAGATAAGGGTTTCTTTAGGAAAGCAATCTGTCAAAGCCGATATTATGGCCAGCAGAAGCCGCGATAGCTCGCCCCCTGAGGCTGTGGAAACCAGCGGCTTGAGTTGCTCGCCGGGATTGGGGCAGATTAGAAATTCGATTTTATCATAACCGCTTTCATCGCCGGCATATTTAGTCTCATCAATCAGATATGGACCGCCCTCGTTTTCCTCGGCTTTAAAATCGACCTTGAAATCAGCCCCCTTCATGGCAACATCGGCCAGATGTTTTATCACATGTTTTTCGAGTCGGGCGGCGGCGCTTTTACGTTTAATGGAAATATTATTCGCTTTGGCTGAAAGCAATTTTTGGCTGGTTTTTACCTCATCGCCCAATTTGCCTAATTCGCTATCCAGATTTTCAAATTTAGAAGCTTTGGATTTGGCGGTATCGCCATAAGTTAAAATGTCCGCTATTGTCTGACCATATTTGCGCTTAAGCTTTTTAATCAAAGTCAATCTATCCTCGATAATCTCCAGGCGATTCTGATCGAATTCGGAATTATCAGTCAAATCCCGAATTGATACGCCGGCCTCATCGAGCAGGATTGACAGCTCAGCCAGTTTTTGTCCGAGGGATTCGGCCCGATCCGAGTATTTGGCGATTTTTCGCAATTCCATCGCCGCCGCTTTAAGACGTTCGGCCGCCGACCCATCATCGTTGAAAAGGCTTGATTCGCTGATCTGGCAGGCGGTTTTTATCTTTTCAGCATTGATGAGTTGGAGTTTTTCGCGTTCGAGAA
>CAZFSN010000106.1:0-10984 GCA_964521815.1 uncultured Ignavibacteria bacterium
TTACTATACCTGTTTCCACTGGGGCAACACCGACGACTATGACCCGCTGTCCAGTTTCGATTACACCCTGCAGATTTCACCGGATAGCCTATTCAATTACTATGTGCTAACCAGAGCCGGATTAACCGATACCGCATTAACAATGGCAACAGATACGCTGGCTTTAGCCGGTGGTAATCTTTTCTGGCGTGTATTGGCTATCGATGATGACAGCCTAATACGTGTTGGCGGCCTGCCGGAGCCGGAAATACGTAAGCTAACTATCGTAAAGCCTGGCGATGCCAGCGGTGACGGCCTGGTAATCGGTGGGGATGTTACATATCTGGTCAACTTTTTTCGAAGCACTGGTCCCGCTCCCGATCCACTTTTGGCCGGAGACACCAACGGCGATTGCATTTTAACCGGCAACGATGTGACCTATCTGGTGCGCTTTTTCCGTGGCATCGGACCGGCGCCCCAGAGAGCGGCCTGCGAGGAATGATGGAGCATTCGAGGCAGTCTCTAAAGGTTGACTAATATTCATTTGACGCTGAACCAAGTTTTAAACGTCAGGCGGGAAAAGGTTTCTATCGATTAAGGAATAAATTTCAATCTTAAAAATGCTTGACAATTAAAGAGAAATATTACATATTATAGTAAATAATAAAGTAAGCTTTGTTTTCCAGGTTTATTATGCTAAATACTTCTTAAACCAACAAAATAAGGGGGATGAGAATGAAACTTATCACTATCTTATTTTTATCAGTCGCTATGCTTGTTAGTGTAGTAATGGCGGAGGAACCATCGGGCTTTATCGAAATAGCCGATGGCCATGAGATCGCTTACTATGATATGAACTCCGCTACCGCCAGAACACAAACCCGGCTATTTAGAGAGGCTCAGGAGGGCTTAATCACCGAAGACAATGGCGAGGATATTGTTTTTTGTCTTAGTACCGGTATTTATGTCCAGTTCGCGGATGGCACCGGTAGGCGCTTACTTATAGGCAGGGGCGGTTACGCTGCTCTTGTTTATCCAGCCTGGTCATTAGATGGAAGGCGGATCGCTTTCGCGGCCAAATACGTTAATTCACGTTATGTCGATCTTTACGTGGCTAACGCGGATGGAACGGATCTGATGGCTATTTTGACGCTATGTGATGGCTTTTATGAGAGTAATATCCAATCCTTGTCCTGGCATTGGGGTGATCAGACTATAATGTTTAACTATGCCTACGATGATAACCAGGGGAACGATTATTTCATGCTGCATACAATTAATTATGATGGCACTTCCTGGGTGTTTTTAGATGATTTCGTGAGATCTTACAGTCAATATGAACCAGTGAATAACAGTTTGAGATACGCCTATTTAACCACCGGTACAATTTTTGATCAGAATTCCAGACTCAGAGTATCTAACCTTGATGGTTCAAACGATCAGATATGGATGACATATTCCGGTATTATTGCCGGATTCACTCATGTTTGCTGGAATAACACAAATTCGATATATACTATTATCAGATGGTGGGATCAGTATCCAAATAGAGAAGTTTTGTTAAGAATAAATAAAATCGGTAACCAATATTCTTATACAACTATAATTCAATCTGATCCATATAACAGCCTCTGGGCTCCGACCGTTTCGCCGAACCGCAGGCAACTATATATGGCCGAACTGTCCAGTCAAACATCGACATTATGGCTGACGACATTCGACTGGAGTGGTAATGTAATCGATAATGTCTCGAAGGGTACCGGCTTTTTCCCTAACTGGCGTCAGGAAATACCGGTTGGAATTACCGAGCATGAAGCAGAAGTCGCTATTCCCGATAAAATAGCAGGCTTTCGTAATTATCCTAATCCGTTCAACGCAACAACGACAATCGAATATGAGTTGCCATATCAAACTAACACAATTATTAAGATCTATGACATTCTAGGTCATGAAGTAGAGACACTTTTTGCGGGGTTGCAACCCTCAGGCTATAATAGCCTAACCTGGAATGCCGGTGATCTACCATCGGGAATATACTTTTTAAAATTGCAGGTTGACGATCAAACTGAAACAAAAAGGCTGATATTGTTAAAATAACAGGGCAATATCAGACAAACTACGTGTTTTCGGGCACGTTCAACTGACAGCTATTCATATCACGTCAGGTTTAGTTGTCGGGTCAGGGGACCCGACAACACGGGATTAAGCAGATAGTTAAACGTCACTCTTACACATCCAGATTGGCCGGCTCGAAATATTCCCTCGGATGTTGACAGCAGGGACATTTAGCCGGTGGTTCAGTACCCTCATGGACATAACCGCAGACACTGCATTTCCACTTGATTGGCTGATCGCGTTTAAAAACGGTGCCCGATTCGACCATCTGTAAAAGTTTTTTAAAGCGGTCTCGGTGGTGGGCTTCGATTTTAGCTATCAATCTGAACAAATTAGCGGCTGCCATATTCCCGTCTTTCTTGGCATCCTCCGCGAAAGTCGGGTACATAGTGGCTGTCTCATAATCCTCGCCGCCGGCGGCTTCCTTCAAATTGGCAAGAGTATTACCGATGCCGTTCAAGAGGGTCAACTCATCTTTAGCGTGCCGACGTTCGTTCTCGGCGGTCTCCTCGAATATTTTCGCGATATAATGGTAGCCCTCTTTCCGGGCTACTTTCGCGAAAAATGTGTATTTGTTGCGAGCCTGCGATTCTCCCGCGAAGGCCGCTTTCAGGTTATCCTCAGTTTTGCCCATTGTACGTCTCCTTATGGCGTCGTCAGGCGGACGAAGTCCTTTGTTCATCCTTTCCTGACGATGCGATTCAGTCATTAAGTGGCGGGAAAGGAATCCCGCCACCGCGGGGAAAATTCCTACCCTATCGTATACGGCATCTCGCGCAGATGAGCGGTAGCGATATTTTTAGATATAAAATCTTTGTAAGCTCTTTTTACGGCGTCCTCGGAAAGGTCTAAAACTTTGGCCGCTTCATTCGCGGGGATATTATGTTCCCACGCGTAGAGAAGATAATCCAGCTTATCGAACGGAATTCTGAAAAAGAATTCCTGATCGCTCACGGGCAGGCTGAAAGTGTCCGGGCTCGGCTGGCGATTCATGATTTCAGGGATTACCTTGAGATATTCCGCGATCTGATAAATTTGGTTTTTGTAAAGATAGGACAGCGGTTCAATATCGGTGCCGCCATCGCCATACTTGCAATAATCCCCCAATATGAACTCCGTTCGGTTGGTCGTGCCCGCGACCACCAGGCTTCGCCGTTCGGCTTCGGCGTACAGATGGAGCATTCGAGCCCTGATTTTTATATTGGCGAACGAGGTTATTGTCCTGAAATCATCCAAATTAAGACGTTTGCCCTTTATTTCGCCATTTGGCATCTGAACCTGCAGTCGATAAAAATTCAAGGAATCCCGTTCGAGAAGGTCGGTCGGCAGCGTTATATTGTACTTGTAGCCCGGCCGATATTCCGGAATGAGCTTCTGCATGAACTCATCGCGCCAACTATAACGTACAACACTGTCAACGGTAGGCGTTATGTCAATTTGGCGATGTTCAATGCCCAGAGCCTGAGCATGTTTTATCGCGAACTCACTGCTGATAGGATTGGATTCCTTTTCGGGCAGAACCAGTCCCACTATTTTTTCTTTTCCCAGGGCATGGACCGCGATAGCCGCGATGCAGGCGGAATCGATACCGCCGCTCAATCCAACCACGACTCCTTTTCTGCGAAAAACAGCGTTTACCTGATTGATAACAAAGTTCGATAACTTCTCTAATTCCTTTTCAGGATTAATTTTTAGTACATTAAGGTCAAAAATCATTGGAACCGCCTTTGATTAAAATTTATATCTATACTGTAATATGAATTATCTCTAAAAATCAAGGTGAAAAGTGAGCCGTGATTAATGGCAGGTGATCGCCGAAATATTGCCGGACGGTCAAAATAAGATGTGAATGGTATCTGTCCGCATGCGCTTTTCCATATGATGCGGGTAGTTCATGTCCTTGTCTGCCCATCCATATCTAAACGCTCCAGCTATAGGGAGATCTGGCGTACACTAGTTATATACAATCAGACGAATTCTTCGGGGACTGTCTGTATTTCTTTCTCGTTTCCCTTGGCCAATCGATTCAGCCTGATGATTTCCTGTTTATAGTAATCGACTTCCTCGATTAACCTTTCGATTTTTCCGGTTTTCACCATCATCCTGGTTCTAATCAGGATTCCCAGCGACACCAGCATGAATAAAACAGAGTTAATCCAGCGGAACACTTCCCCGTAGCTAACAATATTATCCAGAAATGACATCACGCCCATAACGAATAGGGCTATGCACCAGTATATCATCTTACCTCCTGGAATTAATTTTTTATTATTTAAAAAAAAGTCTCATCTGTTTTAATTTAATCCCAAATTTCTCACTTTAACCGTGGTCTCCAGCAAGCGTTCCCGATTTCTGAAAGTTTCGGCATATTCCGATGATGGTCGATCGCTGACAGCGTCTAAAGTAATCACAACCATACGCACCATCTGCGCCAGTGGCGGAATATCCACCACCGCCCCGGATGAGAGTACATACGAAAATTGTATGTCGGTGATGTTGTCGGCATAAACTTGAGGAGCGCCGCCCAGTTCAGAAACCATAAGGTTCGAATGGTCGGGATCCGTAACATTATCGACATAATACTTCGTTCGATTCAATTGCAGAACCAGACTACTTTCGGGATAGGCTCGGAATAAAGGCATCGAGCTGTGTTGTATCCTGGCCGGTCCATAGACTATTCTCGACACCATAAAAAATTCTCCTACCCGAGCATTGGGATCATAAACAAACAGCCAATCACCCTCCTGGACCGGAGATAAATCATCATCATGGTTATCACAACGTAATTCAGCGGAGGCGCTGGCCATTGCCGCTTCCAGTTTTACATCTTTTAACAGCCCTGTGTCATAGAGTATTTCCAATGTATCCGGATTTGTATTAGAGGCATTCAAAGCGCTAATACCGGCGGGGACATTATAACCGGCCAGGCGGATTTTGGTGGCCAATTCCTGAAGGCCGGCGCGGGCGTTCGCCTGCATGTCGGTAATCTGGTTTTGAGTTACCAGAAGCTTATGTTGGGTTAGATAAACGCTTAGGGCCGCACTTATAATAATTACCGACAAACCGGACGCAATTAATAGCTCTAAAAGCGTGAAGCCCTTTTTATGTGATAATTTTTTCATATAGCTTTATCCCTCCCAAGAATGTTCAATTAATAATAAAACAAGAGCCTGCCATATCGCACATATCTCTAAACCACCGGATTGTGAACACCTAATTCAGTTTTATAAATTTCCTGAATCTTTACGAATTCTGATTAGCTGAATTACATAGATGTCCACGCTATTACTCAAATATCGGCTTATATCTATGGTTGGAAAAAGCAAAGCCAATTTTACTAATAAAAACCGGCCGGGACACTAACTAATGTTGCATTTTGGGACAATCAAAATAACGGCTGATATGCCTTTTTTATTTTTACGGCAGATGTTTAATTTTACGTGTTGTCAGGTGCCCTGAAGCTGTGCCAAAAGACAGACAGATTGCACGGACGTGCCTTGACGGCCGCGTCGCTTCGCTCCTTGCGATGACAGCCTTTTGAAGTCATTGCGAGTCCCGCGATTAGCGGGGCGAAGCAATCCGCCTCCTTCGTAAATTGAGTTATTTAGTGGTGTTTTCTTACTTATGGCATAACCTCCCCTCACCTGATAACCATTCATGTCACGTGGTTTAGTTGTCGGGCCGGGGGACCCGACAACACGGGGGTATATACCCGTGCCCGGCATCTCAATCCAATCTTACTTCTGCCCGTAATACAGCCGTCTGACATAGCGGATCATGCCGGCCAGGCCTTCTTTGTAACCGATTTTTGGCTTGTACTCCAGTTCGTTCATGGCCCGCGAGATATCGAACATCTGGTCGTACTTGCCCATCCTGACCGTATAGCGAGTTAGAGCGGGGTAAACTTTATAACGCCTGAGAACGCTGTACATTTCGCAGATATAGGCGGCCAGATAGGCGGGCACATAAGGAAACGATCGGATTTTATATTCGATGCCGATTATATTAAGCAAATCCTCGAAAAACCGCCTGGTCGTGACTTTGGAGCCATCGGTTAAATTATAAGCGCGGCCGATCGCGATATCTTTTTCGGCGGCCAGCATGATACCTTGCGTCATGTTATCGATATGGGACAGGTTCATCAAGTTCACGCCGCCATCGACAACCGCCAGCTTTTTGGTTTTAATAGCATCAATCATCTTCGGCATAATCGCGCGGTCGCCGTTGCCCCAGATATAACCGGGCCGGATAATTGTGATCGGAGCTTTTTTATTTTGAAAATAGTCAAACGCAATACGTTCGGCGTAAATTTTGGATTTGGTGTAGTTGTCGATAATGATATCCTCATAGGACGCGTCCTCATCGGTGCCCCGGTGATGACGGCCGTTGCCATACACCGCCACCGATGATATATAGACCGCTTTCCGGCATTTCTGGGTCAGACAGGCCTCAAGGAAATGCGCGACTGAATCGACATTAGTTGCCTGAAAGCTCTCCCACGGGCCGAAATCAGTTGTCATGGCTGCGCAATGGATAGCTAGTTCGGCGCCCTCAAGCAGGCTGAGAAAACTCCCCGGCTCGGTCAGTTCCCCCCGGATAAGTTCGACGCCCAACTCTTCCAGGGCAGAGGTACTGGAGGTCGATCGGACCAGGGCAATGACGTCATCGCCTCTATCCCTGTAAGCTTTAGCCAGAGCGCCCCCCAGAAAACCACTGGCGCCGGTAATCGCGACTCTCATATATTAGGCGTTCGCGGTGGGTTCTATAGAAACATCATCGGAAAAATCGATATTCACGAAACCGCCGATATAAAACAGGTAAAACAATATATAAACAATAAAGCTCCAGGCGAAACTGATCTGAGCCAGGTCCAGTATAGTCGAAACGATTAACTGGAAACTGGATAGATAAAGAGCGACTTTAAATCCGGAACCGAATTTCATTCCCTGCCGCCGAAATTTGAATAAAATCATCGGAGTGATAATCAGAAGCGAATAGACTAAGGCAATTATAAATTTGTATAAAAAGGCGCCTATCAAACAGCAGATAGAAATCGCGATTTTGAAAGTGGATTTGCTGTCGGCTAAATATTGGGCATCAATTGTCTTGGAAAAAGTCGCCGGATAAGGAATCGCCCTGACTTTATCGCTCATGGCGATAAACGATGCTTTTGGCCCGACGAAAAGAGCCGGCAAGTGTTCGGAATCGATTGCACCGTTGACCGATTCTTCATCGATAAATAAAGTATCAACATAAATTGTCCAATTCTCATATTGAAGTACTTTATGCGATAAGGGCATATTGACAATTTTACCATCGACAAATTCTACTTTTTTGATTTTTTCGGTAAAGAAAGCTATTTTCCGGTCAATAAAATTATTTAATTTCACGCTCCAGAATATCGCTACTATAATGGCCAGAATGGATACCAAAATCAAATAATAGGTCCAGGCTTTTTTAGCCGGACGTTTCAAAATATGATGATAAAACTCACCGCCGACTATCGCCCCCTTCAGGTCTTTAAAGAAGTTCAATTCGCCCTCCCGCCATAAACGGTTATAAAAATCAGAATATCCCTATCGGATTTTATTTTTTATGCCTTTTTCTTTTTTTCTTGGGACCATCGCCTTTGGCGACGATAGCCGATAAATCGAAATTAAGCGAGACATTATCCAGTTTTTTACGTCCCAGATCAGTAAGTTCATATTGTGCTTGCGGTTCATCCCCGGTTTTTATAAGCCAGCCTTTTTTAACACAATAATCCAGATAAGCCGGGCCGAGAGTAAATGGCAAGTCTTGCTGATCAAAATTTATTTCCGGTTCCGCTGATTGTTTCTTTTGCATAGTCTTCCTTAATCTGTCGCCATCATATCTATCCACGAGGACATCCTATAAGGGCTAATGATCGCCCCTAAAATTAAATTTACTATATGCTTCTAATCTTAGTCTTCTTCCTTATCCATCAATTCGGCAAAAAAGGCTTCCAAACCTTTCTTGCTTATCTGCGTCAGATTTTCGCGCGCTTCGGGGTGTTCTTCATAGAACTTTCCCAGCACCTCGCAGGGAAATTCCTGACATTGATAACAGAAGTCAATTCCTTTGTCGGCGGCGCATCTCCTGAAATCGCATCTTTTCCCCCAGCAATTTCTGTTGTTAGCCCAACATCCCCAGCAATGAATATCATCAGGAGCAATCTTTTTCCCCTGAATTTCGGATAATCGTTCAGCCAAATCCGCCTTTTTCTGCAAATCAGATGAAGTTGAAGCTATATAGATTTCGCAACGGGCGCAATATAACCCACAGTAGCCAAAAGGCGACTTGGCCATAATTTCCTCCTTGATAAACCAATTATAATATAAAAACCTTTCATCTGACAACCAATTATTGTCATTATTTGTCTGAATTCCGGACTATTTATCTTTTGTTAATCCCCCATCGGCCATTTTAAAGCCATTTTCATGTCCTCTTTTGATTCAGATGACATCTAAAGAAACCCATTTTTCCGCCGAATAAATCAATGGTACAGCGTGTTATAAAAGAAAATTAAAAATACTGGAATAACAGGAGAGGGATGCTATGAGTTTAAGGAATTGGATAATTTTAATCGTCAGTTCAGCCTTGGTGGCGTTTTTTGCCTGCAGCAACCAGGATGACCCTTATCCGGATGAACCGGCATCAGCCAATGGGGTTACCGACGCCGCCGGCGAAGTCGAACTCGATTTTGGAAGTCATATTATTACGGTTTCCGTTGTCGATTTCATCCCACAGCCGATAGCCACCATCAGCGTAACAGGCCATTTACTAAAAGATTATCTATATATTTTCGCAGCCGGCAATGATGAATTTTACTCGAACTTTAAGGTCATTTCCTATAAAGATCTGGATGATAACGGAGATATTGTTTTCGCGCCTAAAACCAATTCGACCCAGTCAGCCGCGACTTTTACTACTGATGTCTCAATCAGCCTGGAACGCATTACCCGGGATGTTTATTCTTATAGCGAGGATCCCGCTAATACCGAAAAAATCCCCGTTGATAGCTGGATTACGGCCACCGAAGACCAGGGTACTTTATCCGATATATTCGATTTGGCCGGTACAATCGCCAAAGATAACACAATATTTGTTCACGTCAATAGCACGGTGGCAACCGCGACCAATGCCGAAGTGCAAACTGTTTCGGTCATTTTGGATAGCGTATCAGTTCCCAGCGACACCGTGTTTGCCGTACTTTTAGGCCTGGAATTTCATATTTTTAGCGCTGATACGTTGACTTATAGCTATGTCGAATACGGCGACAGTATTCTGCCGATTATCTTTATCAATGATGCCACTCTGGCTGAGGGCGCGTTCTTCGCCCAGTTTACGTTAACCTGGGGTGAAGTTCCTTATGACCTCGATTCACATCTCTGGACTCCGGCTATCGGCGCCAGTTCCTATCATATTTACTGGGTGGACAGAGGGACAATTTTGGAAGAACCTTACGCTTTTCTCGATGTCGATGACGTAACCAGCTGGGGGCCGGAACATATCGTAATTCAAAATGAATCGCCCGGCACATATTATTATTCCGTCCATCAATTTTCCGATGAAGGCAATATCCCGAATAGCGGGGCAAAGGTATCGCTTTTAAAGCCTGACAGAACTGTCGAGGAATTTACGCCGCCCAACGTGGTCGGTTCCGGCCAGGATTGGTACTGGCATGTTTGCACAATCGATGGGACTACGGGCGAGGTAACCGAAATCGGCACGATGAACCAGGATCCGCCATTTGTGACCGGATCGCCGAGTCCGATGCCTGAAAAGAACTACTAAGAATATAGAAATCTTTCATTCAGCCCCGGCAAGTATGATTACCGGGGCTTTTTATTTCAAGTTCCATTAAGATATTTCCTAAAAAGTTCAGCCGGTTCGTAGCCCGAAGGGCGTGAACCGGCTGTTTTAGAGAGTAATTAGATGTCAGGTCACGGACTACGCCCTACGACCTGACATAACCGATGACAACAGCCTTCAAAGCGCGACCTGCCTATTAATCTATGTCAGGCCTGAAGGTCTTGACGATCATACCCTTACGAGCACGACCTGATGTAACATGTGTAAGCTTTGAATCATTTTCGATTTAAATTTCAATAATTATATCCTTGACATGGGGAACATTTATCTTATTTTCGAGAGTAATATATAGACAAGTTTTGTCTATATTAAATGAAAGGAATAATGCAGCAAATGAGTAAGTCAAAAATAGATGATAATGTCATCCTTGAGGCTCTAAAAAAAGTCAATGATCCCGAATTGGGCCGCTCGATAGTCGATTTGGGCATGGTCAATAAGATCAGCCAGAAAGACGGAACGATAAATATCGAAATAAAACTAACAATTATGGGCTGTCCGCTCAAACATCGTTTCCAGGAGGATGTTACGGCCGCCTTGATGCCGCTTGACGGAGTTGAAAAAGTCGAATTGAGTTTCACAGAAATGAAACCTCAGGAACGCGCTAATTTAACCAAAAAAATGACCGGGCAGGCAACATCAGAGATGTTCGATAAAACCCAGGCTAAACATGTTATCGGCATAGCCTCGGGCAAAGGCGGCGTTGGCAAATCGACCGTGACTGTTAATCTGGCATACGCGCTGAAAAACGCCGGTTATTCGGTTGGCATAGTCGATACTGACGTCTACGGTTTTTCAATTCCCCGCATGATGGGAGCTAACGATTTGCCGACGGTTATCGATGATGTCATGATTCCAGTAACCAAGGACGGAATCAAGATTATATCGATGGGCTTTTTTATCAACGAGGACCAGGCGGTGCTCTGGCGCGGGCCGCTTCTGCACAAAACCGTTGTTCAATTCCTTACCCAGGTATATTGGGACAAGCTCGATTTTCTGT
>CAZFSN010000107.1:0-10914 GCA_964521815.1 uncultured Ignavibacteria bacterium
AAGTCACCAACCTGTCTGGTTCGACCTTGGCCAGATTAACGCAATCCTGTTTGTGCACCGATATGACCGGCGAATCGAACTTGAGAAAGCCGACGATGTCATCGCCCGGTTGGGGAGTGCAGCACTTAGCCAGAACGTAATCATCTTTTAACGGCGGCAGATCGTTCATATTTCCTTTGTGCTGTCGGGTGGCTCACAGAGTCGTATGACCTCACCCGGCAGCCTTGTCGTCGGGTCAGGCGACCCAACGACACATTGAAATCATCCTCCGGTTGGAGAGTGCGGCACTTAACCAGAACGTAATCCTCTTTTAACGGCGGCAGATCTTTTATATGTTTAATATACAATTTGCAGAGGGAGCAATCAATTTTAAACATCAAACTTAAATTTTTATGTATGATGATAAGGGTTGGCGCACGAGGACGTACGCAAACCACCCGCCTAAGATACCTATATGTGTCAGGATGGAAGTTGGGCGACATCCTGACACTTAATACGCGGCTTCGGTCAGGATATCACTTCGTTTCCAGCCTTATAATATGAAAAGGCCGCTCTGACAATAAATGTATTATATTGGTTTAAGCTACTCGCTATTTCTCAAGAGAAACCGTCATGGCATCAAAATCGAATGTTACTGAATAAGGCCGGAGAAAACCATGGGAGATGATGCCTGCAATTTGCAGTCCGAACCTTTCGCCAAATCCTGGCGGCATCCCGCCAAACAAGCCGGTAACATCTCTCTCAACGGCGGTTCCAAGTTCAATCTCATCAATGATACCACTTCTGATCTGTATTGCTCCGCCACCGCCAATACCTTCTCTAACCTCATCGGATAGTTTTATACCTGCCAGATCGACCAGCCAATCCGTGCCTGTAAAACCTCCGCCCGCCATGCCGGTATCGAGGAAAAACAAATACGGGCCTATATCATTTATCTTAGCTTTCGCCACAATTATATGATCTCCAGCCATCCAGAAAGGCACAATTGCGGCCTTGGTGTTGGTTTGCTTTTTCATGGACGCCGCTTTGGATCGAGGTTCCAAAATCAAACGATCATTCGGGTAATCGAGCGTGAAAATAAAATGATAAAGAAACACCGTACCGATAACCCCTTTTATAGGCATCCCGAAAGCATCCGCTATGCGTTTGACGCTATCATTAATATTAATCGGTACATTGGCGATTTTAACCTCACCTATCTGTACGGAATCAAGGAAACCATGATAAGTAACCGCCTGCATGCCGCCCGCATAGGTGGCTTTTTGACTGCCAAGCTTAACCGCATCAACCGAATCGGCAAAATCGATATCTACCGATAGCTCCCAGCCGCCGGTGTCAATCAGGAAGAGGGCTTCACGGTTGCCGTTTAAACGCAGGCTAACAATCGGCAGCGGATCGGTTCGGATAAAATCGACATAGTTTACAGCAGATGGGAACTCAATCTGATATGGTTTGCAATCTCCAAAATATTCCAATTTCTCCGCTTTGGGAATTTGTCCTGCGGCATAAAAGAGCGGAGCAGCCTCCGCAAATCTATCCTGACGGTAGAACGTTTCGGCCAGTAATAGTTTCGGTTCGGTTGCGGATGTATCAAGTTCGGCCGCATCTTCAAGCCATTTTTCCGCTGTTAATAAATCGTTTTTGTAAAGAGAGATTCGTCCCAGATTAAGTATCGCCTTAGAATTTCGCGGATCGGTTTGAAATATTGAGCTATAAAGCGCAAAGGCATCATCGAACTCACCCTGTACTAAAAGAGTGTCAGCTTTAGCTAACTCATTTTGCATAAGATTAGGCGAAGATGCCGCCGCAAATAATATCGATAGTAGTACAATCCCCATAATTAGAACCAATAGCGAAACGCGGCTGCCACAGCTGCCACCCAATGAGCAGATCGTTTTTTCTTGCATGCACTCTCCCTTATTGAATATGATATGTATCATTTCTTTCCTTCAGGCATAGTTAGTTTCATTAATAACTCTAACTATCGGTTCCTTCGGCACAATAATCCAGCGCAGTATATAGGCGATAATCCCGCTGCCAAAAGCCGGCGCAATCGCTACCCATAAGAGCCGCACAATCATGGGCTCAATATCGAAATATTTGCCAAGGCCGCCGCGTATACCGCCGATTTTCTTGTTCTGAAGGCTGCGAAAAAGTTTTTTAGCCATAAACACCTCTTTTAGACTATATTAGTAATTCTGTACGAAATTTATTCGAAAAATGTTACGAATATTCTATTTGTATTAATAGTTAAATAGCATTCACAATTGAAAAAAGCCAGGAAGCTCAAACTCGACCTACCAGGCTGAGAGATAAAAATAATCCTTTAAATGGATAGATTATTATACTAAAATAATTATATGTCAGCGCCTGATCTTAATTCAGACAACGGTTTTAACAAAGGCAAGCTTACCGGCTTGATACTCGGGTTGGTATTGTTTGTCGTCTTCGTATTCAACCTGTTTGGCCTGAATATGCCGCCGCAGGCTTGCGCTACCGCCGGGGTGGTGCTTCTGATGGCCTGTTTCTGGATATCGCAATGCCTGCCGATACCGGTGACCTCGCTTCTGCCGATAGTGCTGTTTCCGGTTCTGGGTATCGCCAGTTCCGGGGCGACAGTCAAATATTACGCCGATAACAATATCTACCTGTTCATGGGCGGCTTTATCATCGCGCTGGCAATCGAGAAATGGAACCTGCATCGCCGGATAGCCCTCGGCATAACTGCCATTCTGGGCGATTCGCCGGGGCGGATCGTGCTGGGGTTCATGTGCGGCACGGCGTTCATGTCGATGTGGATTTCCAACACCGCCACCGCCATGATTATGCTGCCAATCGGGCTGGCGGTGATTTCGCATATAAATGAAATTGGCGGCCCACGAAGAAATTTCCCAATCGCGTTGATGCTGGGTATCGCCTATGGCGCCTCACTGGGCGGGATAGCCACGCCTATCGGTACGCCGCCGAATATTCTATTTCTGGGTGTCTTTGAAAAGAGTTTCCCCAACGCGCCGATAATCAGCTTTTTTGACTGGATAAAAGTATTTTTCCCGCTGTCGGTAATCCTTATTCCTATTGCCTGGCTCATATTGGTCAAGCTTGTTTTTCCATCTAAGAAGCAAACCGGAATCGGCAAGGAGGTTATCCGGGGCGAACTGCGAAAGCTTGGCCCGATGGGCACAGCCGAAAAACGGGTTTTGATCGTTTTCGTTATCACCGCCTTGCTCTGGATATTCAGAAACGATATCGTGACCGGCCTGTTTACTATCCCCGGTTGGTCGCGCATTTTACCGGATTCCAAATTCGTTCATGATGCCACGGTAGCTATTGCCATGGCTATCGTTCTGTTTTTCATACCAGCCGGAAAGAATCATCCCAAACAGGCGTTGATGGATTGGCAAACCGCCCTGAAACTGCCTTGGGGAATATTGCTACTATTCGGCGGAGGTTTCGCGATTGCCGGTGGGTTTACCGTATCGGGACTGGATCAGCAAATCGGCCTGGCGTTGAGGCCATACCTGGTGTTTCATCCGCTCGTTATCGTTTTGATAGTCTGCTTGTTTTTGACTTTCTTAACCGAGCTGACATCCAACACAGCCACCACCGCCGCGCTTCTGCCGATTATGAAAGGCGCCGCAGTTGCCTTGAGCCTGAACCCGCTGCTTCTGATGATACCCGCCACGATCTCGGCCTCGATGGCGTTTATGCTGCCCGTAGCCACGCCGCCTAACGCGATAGTGTTCTCCTCGGGCCGAATCAAGATGTCGGATATGGTCAAAGTTGGCCTGATCCTGAATATTGTAATCGCCTTTATTATTGCTTGTTTCGTTTATTTCATTGTACTGCCGGCCTGGGGTTACAGCGCGTCCATGCCATCATGGGCAAATTAAGAGTGACAAAGATCTGAATTCCTGTTATAATCGCTATTGAAATAGATAAGCATTACCCGGAGTAATGATGAGTATTTTTTCAAGTAGCAGGCAGTCGGTCGGTATCAGGGTAACGGTTGTTGGCGCGATAGTCAACATCATCCTGTCCGTTCTGAAATTCACTATCGGTATAATCGGCCATAGCCGGGCGCTAATCGCCGATGGCGTTCATTCGATGTCGGATCTGGCGTCTGATATAATCGTGGTGCTCGGCCTGCATTACGGCGATCTGCCGGCTGATAGGGATCATCACTACGGTCATAAAAAAATCGAGACTCTCACCGAAATCGCATTAGGGATTATATTATTGTTGGTAGCTATCAAGCTGGCCTTCGACGGCGCCCACGCGATTTTACACCGGGAATTCAGCCATCCGACCGCCATAACGATCATTGCCGCGGCGATATCGGTAGTTTCCAAGGAATGGTTATACCATTGGACAAAAGCGGTCGCAATCAAAAATGACAGTCGGGCTATTTTGGCCAATGCCTGGCATCATAGAAGCGACGCGCTGTCATCGGTGGCGGTTTTAATCAGCTTGATATTTATCCAGATATCGCCGGAATTGGCCGTAATGGATGCGATTGCGAGTCTGGTTGTGTCAGTGCTGATTGTCAAAGTCGGCTGGGACATTTTGATAGAGGGCTACAAGCGGATAATCGATACCGCGCCGCCGGCCAGCTATATACAGGAAATAAATGAATTGATGGAACATTACCCCGGAGTGAAAAACCCGCATAAGCTCAAGATGCGTTATATTGGTAATGCTATCCATATGGAGGTTCACATCGAAGTTGATCCCAATATGACTGTCAAAGACGGGCATGAAATCGCCGCCGGTATCAAGCACAAAATACTGGAGCATGATAAACGGGTTATCGATGTGACCGTGCATATTGAGCCGGAGGGGGAAAGCAGCTAACAGTTGTTCCCTGATTTCCATTCAAATATTATTAAGATAGCATGATTTTTAATGTATTTTAGATATGTTATAAGGTTTTCCCCAAAACCGTTTGACACGGCATAGGCTTATCAATAAATTACCCCATGTTGTATAAAATGGATAGCCCATGAATTTACCGAATTTACTGACATTATCGAGGATATTTCTATCGCCGGTATTTATGGTGCTGTTTTTAATCGAAAATCCAACCAGCCGCCTGGCCGCTTCGATTGTCTTCATCGTGGCCGCCTTAACCGACCTGTTCGACGGCTACCTGGCCCGCCGGATGGGTACCCTTACTAATTTCGGCAAGTTTATGGACCCACTGGCTGATAAAATTTTGGTATCAACCGCTTTTATCTCATTTGCCAACCTCGGCTATGCCAAGGCCTGGATGGTGGCTACTATTATAATCCGCGAATTTTTCATAATCGGCTTGCGTTCGGTCGCGGCCTATAAGGGGATGGTTATAACATCATCATACGCGGCCCAGTGGAAAACCGCCTCACAGATGATAGTCATTTCCGGCATTTTGGTTTTTATCAACATGAAAACCTGGCTTCTGCCGGCCGGTTATAATTGGTCGATGTTCACTTCACCGATGACAAATACGGTTTTTGATATTATGATACTGATAACCGTAATCCTGACCGTGGTAACCGGCCTGGATTACCTGTTTAAATTCGGCGGATTGATGAAAGGCTTGCTCAGATGACCAAAGAGACGAACTTACAGCCGGTAATATGGTTTCAGAAATTTTTCGCCACCGGCGCCTTTACCGGCTATTTGCCGGTTGCGCCCGGCACCTGGGGATCTTTTTTAGCCTGCGTTATACTCTGGTTTTTCTGGCCTCAATACTGGTTCGAGCAGTTGCCGATAATAATTCTATTTTATCCAATAGCCGTCTATTTTTCCCGTAAGGGGATCAGATATTTCGGTCCGGATGGAAGTCCCATCGTAATCGATGAGATAATCGGCCAGATGATCGCTTTGTTCATGGTCCCACACAGCGTGATCGCCTATATTTTGGCATTTCTTTTTTTCAGGATTTTCGATATTGTTAAATTGCCGCCGGCCAGAGGTTGGGAAAAACTTCCCGGCGGTACGGGTATTGTAGCCGATGATGTAGCCGCCGGGGCTTACGCCGCAGTGCTGCTGCATTTGATATTATCGTTTTTAGGCAAATTAGGAGTTGAATTAATTTGATAAAGGCGGAACTGATAACTATAGGCGATGAGCTTATGTATGGCCATGTTCTGGACACTAACGCCGCGTTTATCGGCGAAAAAGTAGCGGAAGCGGGAATCGAACTTGCCTATCACACCACTGTCGGCGATCAGGCGGATAATATGATTAACGCTATCGCGCAAGCCATGAACCGTGTCGATATCGTCCTGACAACCGGCGGCCTGGGGCCAACTCATGATGATATTACCAAGAAAATCATCTGTAAATATTTTAAAAGACAGCTTGTCTTTCACGAGGATATACTCAGGGAATTAGAGAAAAAATACACGGCACAGGGCATAAAGATGCCGCCGATCAATCAAAATCAGGCGTTGTTGCCTCAAGGGGCGAAGTTCCTCGAAAATAAAATCGGTTCGGCCCTTGGTATCGTGATTGAGGAACACGGCAAAACGTTCGTCTCGATGCCGGGTGTACCCTCGGAGATGAAACTGATGGTGACCGAGCAGTTGATGCCTTTGTTGAAGAAATTGGCCTCAGGCCAGGTCATCAGCCATCGCAAACTACGCACGATCGGTATTATCGAATCGGCTATTTTCGAGAAAGTCAAAGATTTAGTCGAGGAAAAATCAATTATTGAAATCGCTTTTCTGCCCAGTTTCAGAGGTGTCGATATCCGCCTGACAGCTAAAGCGAAAGATTCGGCGGAAGCTCAAAAAGCTATCGAAACGCTGGAAGCCCGGTTTGCCGGGAGAATAGGCAAATATATATTTGGCTATGACAATGATGAACTGCCGGAAATAATCGGTAAATTACTTATCGATAGGCAAGCGACTATCGCGGTGGCCGAATCATGCACAGGCGGCCTGCTGGCCAAATTATTTACCGATATTCCCGGTTCCTCCGAATATTTTCTCGGCGGCGTAATCGCTTATGCCAACGATATCAAGATTAAAATACTGAATGTTCCGGCTATCGTTCTGGAACGTCACGGCGCGGTTTCAGTTGAAACGGCCAGGTATATGGCCGAAGGAGTCCGGCAACTGACTGGAGCTACCATAGGCGTATCAGTCACCGGTATCGCCGGGCCGAACGGTGGAACATCTGAAAAGCCTGTCGGTTTGACCTATGTCGGTTTATCAACACCTGACGGCGCCAGGGTCAGGGACTTGCATTATGGTAAGGATCGCGAACGCAACCGTCAACGCGCCGCCTATTCGGCTATGGATGTAGTCCGACGATATCTGAAAAACATCGCATAAAAAAGGACGCCTTGAGAGGCGCCCTTTAATCTGTCTTATTTTATCACTTACTGTTTTTAATGTTGAAGGCTATCATTATAAGGAATATCAATCGCAAAATCTATATCGGCAACATCAGTAGTTAGTACTTGAACCTCGTCAAGGGCATCCATAGCGCTGCCATAGCCGCCCACATAATCGCCTTCGTCAGGACCGCCTTCACCTTCGCTCTCACCTTCAAGACCATTGCCATTGGCATCCCAAACCGCTACTACATAACCGGTGTATTGAGGAAACATTGGTAGCGCGTAATCGCCGGGTTCGGTTATTATATCCCAGCTGAAAGGATCATTGTTCGCCAAGCTGGTGTCGAAAGGATCATGATCAAATGTTAGTATATAGATATCGCCGCCGCCGCTGGTCCAGGGCGAGCAGGTTACGGTACCGGTAATCCCGAGCATCTCTGAAAAAGTGCCGTCAAGAATCTGGAAATCATCTTCGTTGGCGGTAGAGTCATAAGAATAGTCAGTTATCCAGTATGGATCGCCGACATCGTAAGGCATGAACATTTCTACACTATCAAGGTTTAGATCATAATAATATTCGTAATCGCCATCCGGGTCGATAAAAGCGACCAGATCGTAATCACCTGACGGGAGTTCCCATGATTCATCATCTTCTCGGGAGGAATGTAGACTAACCACGGCGCCATCATTATATACAAATCCAACTCCGCCCATGATGAAATTATCCCAATCGTGAAAATCCGTGTAATCACCGTCATTGGCAAATAACAGGAAAATCGCTATTTCGCCGTTATGGCCCGATGGCATATTTCGCACACCTATTGTGTTATAACCAACCCATTGCCACCATTGTTCTTCGATGGTAATGGTCAAATCATCGCTAATATCGACATCAAGACCGGCCCAGGCCATAAATTTATCTTCTGATTCTTCCTCATTCCCGATTGTCACCGCCACCAGATAAGTACCGGCGTGATGAATATTCTCAAGAATAATCGAACCGGTCGCGGCGCTAACAACTTCCGATACTTCATATAACGGGTCCTCATTGACCGTGGAAGTCCAAATACCGACACGAAGAGTATCGCCCATCAGATATTCGATTTCTTCGGCGGGAATATTGTAATTTACGGTTAAGGCGATATCGGCGTATTCCAGAGGCTCAAATGTCGCGTTAATTGAGGCAAATTTAGTCGCGCTATTTTGGGAATTATATGAGTAATCATAAAAACCTATTAAATCGCCTTCACTAAACGGATCATAGTTTTCAACATCGTAATCATCGTAGTTGCCATCATTGTCAAGCAGGAAAAGAACATCGTAACTATCAGTTTCAAGCGCATAAGCCAGCCACTCTTCATCGGTCAAATCTCCATCCGGGCTATAAGCGAGCAAGGCGGAATTATTGTAGATTAATGTATAAGTCCCCATTAACATGGTTGTTTGAATATCCCACCAGTCGGCCCCATCTTCCGTGATTGCACTGGCTATAACCTGACCGTTATGCCCGTCAGGGATCCCTCTTACGGCAAAGAGAATCGAATGATATCTCTGCCAATAATCTTCCGTAAGGTTAATTGTCAAATCGTTTTCGACCGCTACATCCAAGGCTCCCCAGAAGATATCACCTTGTCCGATTGGGCCATAGGCCGATTCGCCGTCATAACAATCGACTACTACCAGGACAACATAATCGCCTTCCGCGACATCGGCGATAGCAAAACTGACTTCATCGTTGGCTACGATCGCGGTTTCAGTATAAAGCGGCGTTTCATCGATATCGCCCTCAAACAAATAAGCGGCAGCCTGGCTGCCGTCGAGGCTTCCTTCGCCCTCATCAACAGGAACATCCATGTTGATGCTGACCGTATAATTGCCTGGTTCAGTGGTCGATTCATCGCAGCCCGTCATAACCAATAACATTGCAATTGCTGCAAAAGCTATCAGAAATCTTAATTTTTTGTTGAGCATAGCTCCTCCCTTGATAAATTAAAGCTTTTCTAAAACATATCGGCGGCCGTTTGCTATTCTTTAAATACCCGTGATTTAGCAGCGCAACAATTTAATTATAAAAGCGGGATAACTCTTATAGCGCCGAGTTAAATGGCGACGTTTAAGACTTCACTGCTTTTACAGACACAGGCAAAACCATATGCCAGGCTTCTTAAAGCGCCAATCTGCAATTGCTCGCTGACAGAACCGACGGCATCGGCGGGCACGAAACAGCGATAATCCCGAAAATAGGCGTCCCTGACAGTCGATTCCACGCAGATATTCGACATCACACCGCAGACTACGAGATCGGAAATATTCAGGCAGCGAAGCGTAATCTCCAGGTCGGTGTTGTAAAACGCCGAATAGCGATGTTTGACAATGACCTTTTCTTCGGGTAATGGCGCCAACTGATCGATAATTTCGGCTTCGGGTGTACCTTCAAGGCACATATCCTCCCACCACCAGGCTAATATGCCACCGTCCAGTTCCGCTGATTTATGCACGTGACGGGTGAAAATCACCGGCCGTCGCGCGCGCCGAAACGCTTCAATCAACCTCTGGCAGTTCGGTATAATCGCCGGGCCGCCCTCGGTGAAAGTTGCCGAATTGCTATCGATAAAGAATTTCTGCATATCGATAACTATCAAGCCGGCTTTGGCGATATCCAGTTTCATTTTATGGCTGTTATAGGACGCAATTTCCTTCAGCCACTCATTGGCTTTTTGGTCAATATTCTTTTCGGTCACATGTGGTTTGTCCATGTTGTAAGCCCTTTACAAAGTTAAAATTTTTCAAAGAATGTTTAAAAACTGTATCTTACACCAATTTGATTAATCGGTCTATCGATAAAAGTCCCATAGATACGCTGATAATTGGCGGAAACTCTTTTCCAGACAGGCTTGACTATGCCAATCTCCATATAATAATCATGATCCGTACATGGCGTCAGTTTCCGGTTAAAGTCCGCGGTGAATTCAAAACTGAATTCGGTATAGATTTTCATCGAATTGATAGACACAATCTGTAATGTCTGGCCGGCGTCATCGCCGTCATCGAGGAAATTCTTGTATAAGCTAACTTCGTTTACTACCGGCTGAAAGGCACAGACTGAATCATCAGCCGATAATACACCGGCGGAAATGATGATAATCATAAAAACCATTAGGTGTTTTAGCAACTCTACCTCCTAAAAATATCGCTGATTTAAACTATTCGCCGATTATCTTGATAATCATGCGCTTCTTGCGGCGGCCGTCGAACTCGGCGTAATATATCTGCTGCCAGGGGCCCAGGTCAAGCTTACCATTGGTTACCGGCAGGATTACTTGATGATGCAATAGCAGGTTTTTCAGATGCGCATCGCCGTTGGTTTCGCCGGTGCGGTGATGGTGATAATTGGGGCCTTCGGGCGCCAGTTTCTGCAGCCATTCCTCGATATCCTGGATTAGCCCGCTTTCGGAATCATTGACATACACCGCCGCCGTGATATGCATAGCGCTAACCAGACACAAGCCCTCCTTGATACCCGACAGCCGCAATTGCTCCTCCACCAAGTCGGTTACCAGGATATATTCCCGCTTCTTTTTAGTGTTGTG
>CAZFSN010000108.1:0-7447 GCA_964521815.1 uncultured Ignavibacteria bacterium
TAGCCGACGGCACGGGGAAAGATGACCGGCCGAAGCCGTAGGGGCCGTGTCTAAGACCGGCCCGTTTGGCACATCGCGGCCTAAGCGGGTCGATCTTAGATCGACACCCTACGAGGTGGTTTCACCTGCCGCCAGCCGCCCTCGAACGCAGGCATTCATTCCGCCAGCAGAGTAGTCGTCGGGTCAGGGGACACCGACGGCACGAGGGAAACATAACCAGCCAAAACCCGTAGGGTGCATGGCATGCGGATCACCTACGGGCCGTTATGACAAGGTCATAAATATTTGAATCATTTATTTTGTTATTTAATTGGCAATCGTTTATCCCAATTCAACACATCGTACTTGCGGCAGATTTCAATCACGGCGTTTAGGTCAATCGCCTCGATATGATGCCCGTCGACACCGGTAGTCGAGACAGCTTTGAACAGGGAGTTGTAAATAGCCTCCTCGGAGGCCTCGACCACCGCCAGAAACAGCGGTGTCAGGCGGTTATTATCAAATTGCGAATCAAATGATTTCGCGGTAGAAAAAGCGATCACGTAATCTCCACTGGCGGCGGCGCCGACTGAACCGGTGCGGGCCATACCCAGGATAGCCCGTTTAGCCAGACGTTTCAGATTATGGCTTGGCAGAGGGGCATTGGTGGCAATTACTATCATGCATGATCCATCGGGTGATGGCAGCTGTTTGGCTGGTGAGTAAAATCGCCCAAGCTCCCGGCCGACCGGCGCGCCGTTTATCTGCAAAATACCGCCGAAATTAGTTTGCACCAGCACACCGACCGTGTAACCCTCCGATTCTTGAGGCAGCACTCTCGATGATGTCCCGATGCCGCCTTTGAAACCGAAACAGACCGTGCCTGTACCCGCGCCCACGCAGCCCTCTTCGACAAGCTCAGAACTTGCGCTTTCAATCGCGGAGGTTACCTCTTTAATTCCCAGAGGGCGCTTACGGATATCGTTCAGTTGACTATCGTTGGTCTCGCCGACTACAGGATTGATCGACTTGATATCCTCATTGCCCGGCAGTGATAGCATATATTCGATTAAGCCATCCGCGACTTTGGGGGCGTTTAAGGTGTTTGTCAGAAGGATCGGCGTTTCGGTGACGCCTAGTTCCTTCACCTGAGTATAGCCGATCAGCTTACCGTAACCGTTGCCCACATAAGTCGCTGCCGGTACTTTTTGACGGTACAGATCGCCCGGATGCGGCAGTATCGCCGTGATACCGGTGCGTATATCGGTTCCCTCGATAACCGTGCAATGTCCGACTTTAACCCCGGCGACATCGATGATGGCATTATACATTCCGGGCGGCAGTATGCCGTTTGCGATACCCAATTCTCTGGCCCGTTTTCCAGTATTAATTTCGCTGGATGACATAATTTATTTTCTACTTAGGCGTCGTGCGCCGCTTATAAGGTTTTTCATAGATATTATTATACTCAGGAACTTATAGATGGTCAAATTTTTAATGGTATTTTCATTTTTCCCGAATAATTATTAGAGCTATTTGGGCATATGTTACAGGAAATTAAATAATATAGCCGAAATACTCTACTTGGCTTTCGGCCCGGCCGTAAATCGCGATTGAGTACTATTTCGATCGATGTAGAAACAATGCAAAATTAAAACGAGTTAGTTATCTTGTGACAGGTACAGGATTTAAAATGAAGTTAGCCAAAATCGACCTTTGACTTTTGGCAAGTATCATATATATTGTAAATGAAGAATACTTCTTGGTGAGGTATCGAGCTTTTAGTTGAGACGATGCCCATAGATTTAAACATCGCTGGAGGATAGATGAATCGCATTTATAAAATGTTGGCGGCGCTGGGCATGGTTTTATTAGCCTTGCCGGCGTTTGCCTTTACGCCATCGGGACTTTTAGAAATACATTATATCAATGTCGGTACTGCCGGCTGTACATTCGTTATAGGCCCCGATGGGACCACCTTATTAATGGATGGCGGCAATAATGGCGATGGTTACGCTGATATAATTCCCTATTTTCAATCAATCGGCTTGTCCCCAGCGGATGGACTCGATTACATGTTAGCCGGACATCTCGATAGCGACCATATCGGCGGTTTGGATGATGTTATTTACGGAGGTTACGATGTTACCGGCGCTGTTTATTACAACGGCAGCCCTGAATCTAATTCCAATATTCAGGATTTTTATAATGCCGCCGCTACCACATCCGCCGGAGGTCCTACAGTAATAGCCTTGAATACGGTCATTAATTTAGGTGATGGGGCGACCGCGCGATGCGTAATGGTTAATGGCTATGTATTAGGTGATGGTTACGTAAGCCCCGGCACCGAAAATTGCCGAAGTATCGCCATGCTGATTACCTATGGCGAATTTCAATATATATTTGCCAGCGATTTAAGCGGAGGCGATGATGATAATTGGTGTACTTACCGTCACACGGCCACTAATTACTCCAATGACGAGACGCCGTTGTCAAACTCTCTGGTCAGCCCATCAGGAGCCAACCTGTTAGGCCCCAATGGCGTCGAAGTCATGCATGTCAACCATCACGGAAGCGAAAGCGCGACCAATAGCGATTATATGAACAACTTGAATCCATCGGTAGCCTGTATTTCAGTGGGCTGGGGTCAAAGTAGCGGCTGGGATTTCCCCCGGCATGATATCCTTGATAATGTTCTTTTAGCGCAGGCGCCGGGTGGCTGTGTACACGCCGATCCGGCGATGGTTTTTCAAACCGAAGAAGGGTCAGGTCCGCCGGATGCCGACAGAAGCTATAACGGCTACGCGGTTGGCGATATTATAATCAAGACTAACGGCCAGATGTTGTTTCAAGTGGATGGCACCGGGCGTGTCCATGGCGGCCCGACCGAATTAAGCGCGGCCGGTTTACCGCGGTATTTTCCGCTCGATGAGGACCGAGGCGATCCAACCGCGCCATCCGCTATTACCGATTTGGCGGCCTCAGGCGGCCCCGGTAATGCTGAGATAACCCTTAATTGGACGGCTACCGGCGATGATGCAAGCAGTGGAACGGCTGCGGTCTATGATATCAGATACCGATTGGCGGCCTATGGCCCGATAAACAGCGAAAGCGCCTGGAATTTGGCGACCAAAGCCATAAACGAACCTGACCCGCAAATTGCCGGAACCGCCGAAAGCTTTGTTGTCAGCGGTTTGACCGAAGGCCAGAGTTATTATTTTGCTATAAAAGTTATGGATGATAATATCAATTTGTCCGGCTTATCTAACAGCCCTCAGGCTACAGCCGGTTATGTCCCGATTTTATTAAATGGCGACATGGAATTATGGGATGATAACGGTTCGGCCGGACCGCCGGATTACTGGAGCGTTGGCACATCCAGTATTACCGCCTCCAGGGAATCGGGCACCGTTCATGGCGGTAATTATAGCGCCAATTTAACCTGGACTGATACGGCTCAGGCTGATTGTGAATTTTTGTCAAGCGTTATTCCGGTTAGCGAGGGCGAGACCTACACTTGCAGCCTGTATGTATACGATAACGATATCGCCGGTTATGTCGCGCTCTATTTCAAATGGGATACCAATAACACCTGGGGGCCGTCAACCTATGGCTCTGATTCGCCCGACTGGCAGCTTATGTCATATTCGGAACCCGTACCGGCCGGAGCTACGACCTTGCAGGTAGTTTTCAGATGTTATGATATCGTTGCCAACTGGGATGGAAGCGCTACCGCTTATATCGATGATGTAACCTTGAAAGAAGGGCCGGTCGGTGATCAACCTCCGGAATTCAGTACGATCTATTATTATCCTTATCCGGTCGTTTATCCGGAAAATACCGTAGCGGTCCGGGCGGAAATTTTCGATGACGGCACTATTGATAAAGACAGCCTGTATTATCAAATGTCGACATTATTGAATTATACCGCGGTCGGCCATGATAGTATTGGTACTGCCAATCCTAACTACTACTGGTACACGATACCGGCATCATCGGAGGGGACTCTTGTTCAATATTTTGTGATGGCTGAGGACGACGGTTCGCATCGGGTGGAATCATCTGTTTTGAATTACACTGTAAGCAGTCATCCGAATAACGAATTAACCAACGGAGATTTTGAACTCTGGGCAGTCAACGGCCCGGGCGGGCCGCCGGACAACTGGACTAGGAATACGACCAGCTTTACCGCAACCCGCGAAGGTTCAATTATCCATGGCGGAAATTACAGTTGTAATCTCACCTGGACAAACACTCAAACCCAGATACTGGATTCGGATCCGATAACAATCACAGGAGGCGCGGCCTATCCTTGCAGCGTATATTTTTATGATAATGATCCCGCCGGCAGGGCACGTTTATATTTTATTTCTGATGCGGGTGCCGGCGATTTCAATAATTATACGACCGATTCACCGGGCTGGCAGCATCTGGGCTACACCTGGATAGCGCCGCCGACCGCCACCTGGGTAGTTGTGCAATTGAGAATGTATGATGTAAGCGCCGGTTGGCATGGTACCGCAACTGTATACGCGGATGATGTTGTATTTGTAGATACATCTTCCGGGCCGCAGGAAATCGCAATTTATGATATTCAACATAACAATAGCCAGCAGGGAACGTACCCGGCTTGTTACGATTCGCCGTACTTGGGCCAAATCATACCTGTAACAGGCACGGTTATCGGTATTCAGCAGGGTTCATATCCCGATTTCTTCATTCAGGATTGTTCGACGGCTCTGTGGAACGGCGTATATGTTTTTGACGACGCTTATACCGTGCAATTAGGCGAAAATGTCACGATAACGGCCCAGGTGGATGAGTATTTTGGCTTGACTGAATTGAAAAATGTTTCCGCTTTCGCGTCGAATTCCACCGGCAACGCTATTTGCACCACAACCGTAACTTCCGATGATATCCCGCCGGGCTGCAACGCCGGCAGCGAAGCCTATGAGGGGATGCTGGTCAGGCTTAATAATGTCACGTGCGTAGTCGGGCCTGATGGCTATGGCGTGGGCTATTTGAAATCACCCGGCGCTTCAGATTCCTGTGGTTTTGATGATGACCTGCACTATAGCGGCACGGACCACCCGGTTGATTTTGTCGAAGGGCAAACATATAGTTATGTGATCGGTATCGTACATTATACATTTGATGAATATAAGGTTCATCCGCGATTCGCGTCTGATGTCGAAAGCCAAGGTCCTGGTTACGCTTACCTACCCGGGGACGCCAACATGGACGGCAAGAATACGGGTAACGACATAACCTATTTGGTCAATTTCCAGCGTAACGTCCCATCCAGCGTGTCCTGCCTGTTTAACGGCGATCTGGGTTTATTCTGGGCATCAGCCGATGCCAATGGCGACTGCAACGTAACCGGAAACGATGTCACCAAATTGGTCAACTTCTACAGAAATGACCCGACCGCTCCTAATATACTGTTCTGCAATCTATATCAGCCGCTCTATCTCATTCAAGCCGATGTACCCGATCCGTTGCCTGAAGGTTGGCCATTCTGTGAAAATCCTGTTGTAACCGGAAATCCTGTTTTACTCAAGACCGGAGAGAAATAGTCAATATCTTCCATAAGTTTGATTATGAAGCCCCGCCTGCAAAGCGGGGCTATTTTTAGGTCTATAAGTTGCGTTATGTCGTGCCCGCAAGAGCGTGGCCCGATATAGATTAGCAGGCAGGTCAAGGCCGTTTTAGCGACTGTCGAATAACTTTCGATACACGGCCATGAGCCCCGGCTCGCTAATGTACATAACTTCAATGTTTTTTAAAATTCAGCAAACAAGTGCTTGCTACTTTTCTTTAACAATAGTAACTTAAAATACTATGTTATCTTGTTGCCGAATTAATGATAGACAAAGTGAACTCATAAGTAAAAGTAAAAAGCGAGGTGTTTGATGCTATCGAATCAGCGAGTTAAGTCAATTGCCAGAACCGTATTATTAATGAGCTTCCTGGCACTATTTCTTTTCGTCAGTTGTGAATCGAAAGCCCCCCAGCGGATTACGATTTTGCACACTAACGATATTCACGGCCATTTCGTACCTGAACCGGCGACCTGGATCGATGGTCATCCGTTGGTAGGAGGTTTCGTGGCTCTCGATTATTATATCAGGCTGGCCAGAGCCAAAGATTCGAATAACCTGCTTCTCGATGCCGGCGATTTGATGACCGGCAACATGATTTGCGACATAGAATACAAGGGAGCCGAGGGCGGCGCGCTAATCGAGATGATGAATATGGTCGGCTACGATGGTATGGTCTATGGCAATCACGAATTCGATAAACCGATAACCAACGCCAGAAACCTGGCGAAAATCGCCGATTTCCCGATTTTATGCGCCAACCTGGTGGATTCGCTGGGAAATAATTTCGCTAAAGATAAATACAAAATCTACGATTGCCAGGGCCTTAAGGTGGGTGTTATAGGCGTAACCTACCATCAAATGTATGGCATGGCTAATCCGGGCAATCTGATGGGATTTTATACAATTGATCCGGCCAAGGTGGTCAATGACATAGTCGCCGAAATAGACGCGCCGACGGATTTGATTATAGTGCTTTCCCATCTGGGTTATGAAAACGATGTCGAACTGGCCAAACACATAAAAAATGTCGATGTCATAGTCGGCGGCCATACTCATAAAAGGATTGAAACGCCGGAAACAGTCAACGGTGTGCTGATTGTCCAGGCCGGCTCTTATTCCCGCGACCTTGGCAAACTGGAGCTGACTGTCGCAGGTGATACCGTGCAAAGCTTCTCCGGCGAATTGATTACTACTCTGGCGGAAAACATCGAACCCCAGCCCGAACTTCAGGCGTTCGTCGATAGCTTCGCGACGATTATCGATGAAAAATACGGAGCCGAAATTGGTCAGTCAGTAACAGATTTAAAATCAAAATCTCAAGCGGAGTCCAATATAGGCGACTGGCTAACCGATGTTATCAGGCGCGAAACCAAATCCGACGTGGCTTTCATAAACTCCGGCGGGATTCGCAAGGATTTGGCGGCCGGCCCGATCACGATAAGAGATATCGCCGAGATACTGCCGTTTCAGAATTATATCGAGACATTCAACTGCAACGGCGAAGAGCTTATGACTATCTTGACTGAAAACGCCCGGGCCGAGGGCCTGAAGACTCACGGCATCCTGCAGGTTTCCGGAGTAACTTACAGCTGGAAAAAACAGGGTGGTGATGTTAAGCTGGTCGAAGTTAAAGTCGGCGGCGAAAAGCTTAAAAAAGATAAAATCTATAAAATAGCCGGCATAGATTATGTAAATTCGAATTTCGAAAGATATTATAAAATTCAACCTAAAGATTTGAAAAATACCGGAATGGAAATTTCGAATATTATCATTGAAGACGTTAAGCGAGCCAAAATTATCAATGCCAAGGTGGAAGGCCGGATACGCCAGGTTGAGTAGAATCATTAACACTTATTGTCGATAAA
>CAZFSN010000108.1:7547-10913 GCA_964521815.1 uncultured Ignavibacteria bacterium
TGGCGATCACGCCCTATCGGGCTACGACCCGACATAACATTTGGTGTGATTTTACTTTTGGTCATTTTGTCAACAACCTCACGGGCGAACCGATCGCCCGTTTTTTATTCGGGTAAATCGAATCATTTTCTCAAACTTTGTATTGACCATCAAGGTAAATTAATCTTATAGTGTTAATTGAGCCGGAGGTGAAATTGCCATGGTGAGATACATAAAAAAGATTTCGCGGAAAACCGGGCTTCAGCCTGGCACGGTCGTTTATATCGGTGATGAACGCAAGGAGCCGGTCAGTATCAATATCGGTGTCATCGATTACGACAAAACCGAATATCGCCAATTTGATGTCGCCTCGGCGGAAGAATGTTTCCCCTATCGAGACAGCAAGACAGTCAGCTGGATCAATGTCAATGGCATACATGACGTCTCGCTGATCGAAAAATTAGGCGGCCATTATGGCATTCATCCGCTGGTTCTGGAGGATATCGCCAATACCGGACATCGCCCCAAATTAGAAGAGGGCGAGAATTATATTTTCATAGTAATCAAGATGCTCAGTCTGGATGAAAAGGGTAAAATCAAATCGGAACAGGTCAGCATCGTTTTCGGTCCAAACTATGTGATTTCTTTTCAGGAAAGAAAAGGCGATGTGTTCGACCCTCTCCGGGACAGGTTGAAGAAAACGGTGCCCCGGGTGAAATTCATGGGAACCGATTACCTGGCTTATGGTCTGATCGACGCCGTGGTGGATCATTATTTTTATATCCTGGAAAATCTGGGTGAGCGAATACAGGATATGGAAGATGAACTGGCGGAAAACCCCCGAAAAGAAAACCTGAGCGTCATTCACGAGCTAAAGCGAGAGTTGATTTATATGCGCAGATCCGTCTGGCCTTTACGCGAGGTGATCGGCGGCCTGGACAGGTCGGAATCGGACCTGATTCATGATTACACGGCGCCTTACATTCGTGACTTGTATGAACACGCCGTGCAGGTAATCGATACGGTAGAAACTTTCCGCGACATGGTCTCCGGCCTTTTGGATATTTATCTATCCAGCGTCAGCAACAAGATGAATGAAGTAATGAAAGTGCTGACTATAATCGCGACTATTTTCATCCCGCTGGGCTTTTTAGCCGGCGTGTATGGAATGAACTTCGACACATCTATAAGCCCGTTTAATCTGCCTGAGCTCGGCTTTCGCTATGGCTATCCTTTGTTCTGGCTGGTGGCGCTTCTTATCGGTGGAGGGCTATTCTGGTTCTTTAAAAGGAAACGCTGGATATAACAAATCTAATCTTTTATTTATGAATATCAATTAACCATGACCAGCCTGATTCCAATTAAATTTCGCGATAATAAATCGTTAAAAGCAATCAGGTCGTTTTTAGCGCACTATATCGGCGGTTTGTACCATCGTGCGGACGAACATCATATTTTCCTGCTGTCCGGTGGGCTGTCGTTCTCGGTTTTTGTATGCATAGTGCCTTTCGTTTTAATCATTTTTGCCGTACTGGGAAATATCCTAGCCAGACCATCTATAGCCTCGGAGATGCAAACTTTTATAGATAGAATTATTCCTTACGAAGATTATACTTCATCGATTAAGGAATTGATATTCGCCCGTGTGGAAGAATTTAAGGTTTATAAAAACCTGGCCGGCATAGTCGGTCTGGTCGGTTTGCTATTCGCCGCCAGCGGGCTGTTTAGCAGTATGCGCACGATCTTGAACAAAATCTACAACGTTAAAACATCACAGCATATGCTAATCGGCAAGCTGCGTGATTTGGGGCTGGTATTGCTGGTTCTGGGTTATTTTCTGTTATCGGTTACGATTTTACCGATGTTCAATGTCGTTTTTGGTTTTGCCGATAAATTGGAGGCATTAAAAAGCCTGCGTTTCAGTTTTTTTGAGGATATGGCTGTCAGCGGATTATCATTTTTCATTATATTCGCGGCGTTTTTCACGATGTATTTTCTGGTACCGCAAAAAAAGATGTTCAAACGAACGGCCTTTGTCAGCGCTCTTTCGGCGGCGTTGCTGTGGGAACTGGCCCGTCAATTGTTCGGCTTCTATATCACCAATTTTGTCACCCTGAAACGTATCTATGGCGCTTATGTATTCCTGATAATAGTCGCGTTCTGGCTATATTACACATCCATTGTTTTCGTAATAGGTGCCGAAATCGGGCAATTGTATCGCGAACGTATTAAAAAACGAAAACTGACTATCCACGAAAAACAAATTCAGGCTGATCAGAAATGAGATAATGCAAGCAATGAAAATATCCATCATTAAATAGGGGTAAATTTTATGAACTATTCAGAGCCTTTGAAATTATTCAAGGAAATCATGAGTTTTAAACTTTTCGAAATTAACCAGACACCGATTACCGTCTCCTCGCTGGTCATGTTCATCCTGGTTCTAATTGCATTTTTCTTAATATCACGGTTTTTTAGCAAAATCGTATTCCGCCGTATACTGGCCAGGTTCGATATCGATAAAGGCATACAATTCACGCTGGTTCGCATGAGCCATTACCTGATAATGATTACCGGAACAATTGTAGCCTTTCAGTTTATGGGCATCGATCTGGGCGGCCTGGCAGTAATTTTTGGTTTGCTGTCTGTCGGCATAGGGTTCGGTCTGCAGAACGTGACTTCGAATTTCATATCGGGTTTGATTCTGTTATTTGAACGGCCTATAAAAATCGGCGACCGGGTGACAATTGGCGATACCGAGGGCGATGTGATCTCAATCAACATGAGATCGACCACGATAAGAACGTTAAGGAATATCGCCATCATAGTGCCAAACTCAGAATTCGTCTCCTCCAAAGTGACCAATTGGTCTTTCAGTGATCCCAAGATCAGGCTGGATATCGAGGTCGGTGTCTCTTACGGTTCGGACCTGGATACCGTACTGAAGGCAATCAAGGAGGTGGCCGATGAACATCCCGATGTTTTAGATGAGCCGGAAGCCGATGTCTTGTTGACGAGTTTCGGCGATTCATCCTGGAATATGATGTTGAGAGCCTGGTTGGGCAGTACTGAAAGATACTACCAAATTCGCTCCGAGATTAATTGCGCCATAGTCAGGAAATTCAGGCAATACGGTATCGAGATACCGTTTCCGCAGCGCGATTTGCATTTGCGGTCGCCTCTGCCGTTACCGTTGGTTAAGCAGGAACAAGCACGTTAGAAGAGATTGGCTCGTTGTCGCCGCCAAAGTCAATGATTTTTTTTAGAACCAGATACTTTACCGGTTTTTATCAATCTGGTTATTGACATCGAAGGACTTTCCCCGAAAATCTGGCACAATTTCGTAGAACATTAATAAACTCATAGTTTTAACTTTTTTTGAATCTG
>CAZFSN010000109.1:0-10908 GCA_964521815.1 uncultured Ignavibacteria bacterium
TAGTTATTCCTATCATATTTGCCCTTGTAGTCATGCGATATCCTTCTGGTTTATACAAATTCAATGTAGTAATTTTTATATTATCAATATTTAGTTTATTATTGACTAATTCGCGTGCCGCTTATTTAGCGGTTGGCATTTCGACTTTAATAGTTAGTTTTGTATATAAAAGAATGCGGGCAATTTTAGCAGTCATAGTGTTTACGCTTATTGTGGCTTATTTCTATTTACCATCAATTCAACAATTAGCTACAGTACTTCTCAGAACAGGCGTCGATGTCACATCAGGAAGAAGCGATATATGGAGTGCTTCAATTAAGGTTATTAAAGATAATTATTTATTTGGAATTGGATTAGGAAATCAATCCGATTATTTGATTCAAAAGGTGCCGATTGCATTTTTAAGATATATGTTTCAAAATATAAGCGGCGCTCATAATCTATTTTTAGATAAAGCTGTAGAATTGGGGGTGTTAGCCGTGCCTTTATTCTTATATTTGTTTTATTCTTTATTGAAAATAATTATGATAAATAATAAATATGAAATTTCCATAAAGTATAAAACCTTAAATGTGGCAGGTTTTGGCATACTAATTACTGCATTTGTTTATTCTTTTTTCGAAGGTACGGTTCTGATTCAAAAAGGTGGCATTTTCCCCACTTTTTATGGCTGGATCGTGTTATTTTGGTCCATGCAGATTTATCAAAGGAGAAGCGAGTTAATTAATCAGAATTCTAATCCATCGATCAATTAATTTTGCATTAGTTTAACCTTATAATGCGCTTTTCCGCTCTTATCTAAAAACATATTGACTTCCCCATAAAATATCATATAATACCCTCCATGATATACTGGTCTAAAAAATTGTTTGACCATTAAGGAAACTTTTAATTTCCGAGAAAACATTTGTCCATGAAAATATAGTTATATATGTCAAATTTTAGAAAGGAGTAGCCAAAGTGGCTATCAAACCGAAAAAAGTAATCATCATGGGCGCGGCAGGCAGGGATTTTCATAATTTCAACTGTGTCTATCGCGACAACAAGGAGTATCAGGTCGTGGCTTTTACGGCCACCCAGATTCCTGATATTTACGGAAGAAAGTATCCGGCCAAACTGGCCGGTTCGCTTTATCCCAAAGGCATTCCGATTGTGGCCGAGGAGGAATTGCCGTTATTAATCGATCAATACGAAGTCGATGAAGTCGTGTTTTCTTACTCCGATGTCTCTTACGAATATGTCATGTCTATCGGAGCGGTTGTCAATGCCTGCGGCGCGGATTTCAAAATGCTGGGTATCGAGAAAACCATGCTCAAGTCCAAAAAGCCCGTAGTTTCGGTATGCGCTATTCGTACCGGATGCGGTAAATCGCAGACGACCCGCAAAGTCTGTAAAGTGCTTCAGAGTTTCGGCCTTAAAGTGGTAGCGATCCGTCACCCGATGCCATATGGCGACTTAACCAAACAAATCTGCCAGCGTTTCGCCAAACTTTCCGATCTTGACAAGCATAAATGTACGATTGAGGAACGCGAGGAATACGAACCTCATATCAACAATGGCGTGATAGTATATGCCGGAGTCGATTATGGGGTAATTCTTCATGAAGCGGAAAAAGAGGCTGATGTTATTGTCTGGGATGGCGGCAACAACGATGCATCGTTCTATGATCCCGATATACAAATCACGGTGGTTGACCCGCATCGCGCCGGCCATGAGTTATCTTATTATCCAGGAGAATTAAACCTGCTTCTGGCTGATATTATTATAATCAATAAAATCGATACCGCTCCGCCCGAGGGGGTCGAGGATGTCAGGGAATCTATATCAATGTTAAATCCCGAAGCAGTCGTTATCGACGCCGCTTCGCCTATTTTCATTGATAAGCCTGAACTTATTACCGGCAAAAGGGTGTTGGTAGTTGAGGATGGCCCGACTTTGACACATGGCGGAATGACCTATGGCGCCGGAATCGTGGCTGCCACCAAATTTGGCGCCGCCGAGTTAGTTGATCCACGGCCATATACTGTTGGCTCGATTACGGAAACATTCAAGAAATATCCCGATATAGGTACGCTTCTACCGGCTATGGGTTATGGCGCCAAGCAGGTTAAAGATCTGGAGAAAACTATCGCGAAAGCCAAAGCCGATTCGGTAATTATCGGTACCCCGATTGACCTTCGCCGGATTATCAAGATTTCCAAACCATCGACCCGCGTAAGTTACGAATTACAGGAAATCGGCCTGCCTAATCTTGAATCCGTTTTATCTGTTTTCTTTCCGAAACCTAAACTGAAGAAAGCAACCAAGTCGAAAACAACTAAAAGCCGTAAACGTAAATAGGATTTCATTTTAAGATACGATTAAACGGGCGAGCCCAAAATAAAGGCTCGCCTTTGGCTTTTGAAAAATAGCGGAATATTTGATATTAAAATGTTTGTTTTTAAAACATAATCAATTAATATGCATTTTTGCCGCAAAACCGGCGTTAATTTTAAAATACTGTTGGTGGTGTGAGATGACAAAAAAGACGGCAGTGGTAGCTTTAGGTGGTAACGCGATCACCAAAAAGGATCGCGAAGATACTATTTCCAATCAGTTTATCAATACCGAAATAAGCCTGGCTGGAATTATCAAATTAATTCAGGATGATTACAATCTGGCCTTAACACATGGCAATGGACCTCAAGTCGGCAATGCTGTGCTTCGGGTTGAATTATCCCAAGGTAAAACGCCTGATTTACCCATTTTTATCTGCGTCGCTGATCTGCAAGGCGGCATGGGATTTATGATCGAGCAGGTGCTTCAAAACATATTGGTTAAAAAGGGTATATCCCGGGAAGTCTCAAGTATTATCACTCAGGTATTGGTCGATAAAGACGATGCGGATTTTAAAGATCCTTCAAAATTTATCGGGCAGTTTTATGAACCTGATAAGGCCGAACTTCTGAAAAAAGAATTTGGCTGGATAATGAAACCATATCCAGGCGATAACCGCTTACGGCGGGTTATTGCTTCACCCAAACCACTGAGCATTATCGAGAAGAATGTTATTAAAAACCTGGTAGAAAGAGGCGTTGTTGTTATCGCGTCAGGTGGCGGTGGTATTCCTGTTATAAAAGATCAAGGCGCATTTAAAGGCATAGACGCGGTAATTGACAAGGATAGGGCGGCATCGGTGATGGCCCGCGATATTGCCGCGCAACTGTTGGTTATATTAACATCGGTTGATAAGGTATCTTTAAATTATAGCAAACCGAATCAAAAATATATCGATCAGATGACAGTTAAAGAGGCCGAAAAGTACCTGGCGGAGAAGCATTTTCCGGCCGGCAGTATGGGACCTAAAATCGAAGCCGCTATTGACTTCCTGAAAGCCGGCGGCGAAAAAGTGATAATCGGATCGATTGAAAAAGCCTATGAGGCTATCAATGGGGATGCCGGTACGATAATTACCCAATAGTATAAATTTTGATAAAAATTTGGATTAACAAGTGAGGGTGGTTTGGGCTTTCTGGAAAGCCTGACAGAGAAAATTATCCGTGAAGGCGGGAAAATCTATGAGGTAGGTGGACCTGTCAGGGATAGTCTATTAGGAAATAAAAGCCCGAAAGATCTGGACCTTCTGGTTTGCGGTATTCCGCTTTCCAAACTCAAATCAATTCTTCAGAAATTCGGCGATATCAACTTGGTCGGTCAGGCGTTTGGCGTAATAAAATTCAAACCGCGCGACGCCGATTCGGTTTTAGATATATCATTACCGAGAAAAGAAAAGTCCACCGGGACCGGCCATCGCGACTTTGACATCGATTTCGATCATAGCATTTCAATCGAGGATGATCTATTACGCCGTGATTTTACGATTAATGCCATGGCCCGCGAGTTGCCATCGGGGAATTTAATCGATCCCTTTGGCGGCAAGATTGACTTGGAAAACAGGCTGCTCAGAATAGTCTCTCCGGCAAGCTTTACCGATGACCCGCTACGGATTCTTCGGGGGATTCAATTCGCCGCCCGTTTTGAATTAACTGTCGAAGCCAACACTCTTGATGAAATGAAGAAACACGCCTCTTTGGTGGAATCGATTTCGCCGGAGAGAATCGCTGAGGAGTTAAACAAGCTATTGGAGAAAGCGGAAAAACCATCGGCAGGCTTCAGGCTGATGAATCAGATCGGACTGTTAAATTATATTCTGCCGGAACTCGCGCAGACCGTTGGTGTCGAACAACCCGGAGGCTACCATCGCTGGGATGTGTTTGAGCACACTTTGCATGTTGTAGATGAGGCGCCGCGGAAATTAACAGTCAGACTGGCAGCATTATTTCATGATCTCGGTAAGCCGGCCACGCGGCAGCTAATCGAAAGCGGAGCTACTTTTTACGGACATGATAAATTAGGTAAAAAGCTGGCAATTAACGCGCTAAAAAGGCTGCGCTATTCTAATGATATTATCGATCAAGTTAGAATTCTGGTTGATAAGCATATGTTCAGTGAAAGAGCCGGCGATAAGGGAATTAGGCGATTAATTAGCAATGTTGGCCAGAATCTGATATTCGATTTGATATCTCTTCGCCGAGCTGATACAATAGCTCAGGGGATGGGGCAGACGACTGAAAGCATAGATGAATTCGAGGTTAAAATTAAATCCGAAATAGACAAGAAACAGCCATTTGGTTTGGCTGATTTGGCCTTGAACGGCAACGACTTAAAGGAGAAATTTGGACTTGAGGAGGGGGTCATAATTGGCCAGGTTTTAAATTACCTTTTGGACAAGGTTTTAGATGAACCTCAGGCTAATACGAAGGACGAATTGTTAACGTTAAGCGGCGATTTTTTACGCAAAAGGCGGCTTGACATTTGAGAATCTTTTCACTTAATTAGCCTTCCTATAGGGAGGAGATATGAAAATACACGAATACCAGGCAAAAGAAATTTTCGGTAAATTCGGAATTCCGATTCCGAAAGGCGAAGTCGTTACGAACCCGGAGGAAGCCCGCAATCTCGCGGTTCGCTATGAAAAACCGGTGATGGTCAAAGCCCAGGTCCATGTTGGCGGACGCGGCAAAGCCGGCGGAATCAAATATTGTAAAGAACCCGATGACGCTTTTTTCGCGGCCCAGGAAGTCCTTGGGATGGATATCAAGGGGCTGATAGTTAAAAAAATACTTGTTACCGAGGCGATCGATATCAAGCACGAAGCTTATGTGGGCATCATTCTCGACCGGGCATCCAAGAAAAACGTCTTCATGGTTTCACCGGCGGGCGGGATCGATATCGAGCAGGTAGCCGCCGAAACCCCGGAAAAAATCATGAAATTAGCGGTCGATCCGCTTCTGGGACTGCATCAGTATGAAGCCTTAAAGCTGGCCCGCTTTGTTTATCCGGATATCAAAATCGCCCGCAAAGCCGCTCCGATTTTAAGAAAGCTGTATAACGCCTTTGTTCACAGTGACTCATCGTTGGCGGAAATTAATCCGCTGGTACTGGATGGCGAAAATAATCTGATCGCCCTTGACGCGAAAATTAACCTCGATGACAACGGCTTGTTCAAGCATCCCGAACTGGAAAATTATCGCGATCTTGACGCCGAGGACCCGGCCGAGATGGAAGCCAAGCGCAACGATTTATCATTTGTTAAGCTGGATGGCAATATCGGCTGTTGTGTCAACGGCGCCGGCCTGGCAATGGCGACCATGGACCTGGTGAAATATTTCGGCGGTCAACCGGCCAATTTCCTCGATATTGGCGGTTCATCATCGCCGGATAAGGTAATCGCCGCGTTGCGGATTATTTTAGATGATCCCAATGTCGGCGTAATCTTATTCAATATTTTCGGCGGCATAACCAGATGCGATGACGTTGCTAATGGCATAGTCGCGGCCGTGGAAAAACTCAAACCGCGGGTGCCGATTGTTGTCCGTCTAACCGGAACCAATGAGGAAAAAGGCAAGGAAATCCTTCAAAGCCTGGATTTCCCCGCCACCAATTCGATGGATGAAGTAGTCAAGATGGCTATTAAAGAGGTTGCTCCGGTAGCCTGATTAAAGATATCGAATTGTTAACCAATGATGATGATCGTCTACAGATAAAAGAAGAGAAGGTGTGTTATGGCAATATTTGTTGATAAAAACACCAGGGTAATTGTCCAGGGCATAACCGGCCGCGATGGCTCGTTTCATGCCCAGCAGATGTTAAACTACGGCACCAGGGTTGTCGGCGGCGTTACTCCGGGCAAGGGCGGAACCGATATTTTCGGCGTGCCTATATTCGATACTATGGCTGAAGCGGTCAAGGCGACCAAGGCTAATACCTCGATGATTTTAGTCCCACCGCCGTTCGCCGTCGATGCTATTTATGAAGCCGCCGAATCGGGCGTCTCGCTGATAATCTGCATTACCGAGGGTGTGCCGGCCGGCGATATGGTCGGTGTATACAATTATTTGAAAATGAAAGGCATCCGCCTGATCGGCCCCAATTGCCCCGGGATTATCTCTCCAGGATTATCGAAAGTCGGCATTTTACCGGCGCATATTTTCAAGAAAGGCCCGATTGGTGTCGTCTCGAGGTCCGGAACCTTAACTTATGAAGTTGTTTATAACCTGTCAAATAAAGGGCTGGGACAGTCGACCACAATCGGTATCGGCGGTGACCCGATAATCGGGACTAATTTTATTGATTGTCTGGAAGCGTTCGAGAAGGATCCTGCCACCGAGGGAATCGTCTTGATCGGCGAAATCGGCGGCTCCGATGAGGAAGACGCGGCTGAGTTTATCAGGAAGAACGTGACAAAGCCTGTCATCGGATTTATTGCCGGGCAAACCGCTCCTCCCGGTAAGAGGATGGGACATGCCGGCGCGATAATTTCAGGTTCATCAGGCTTGGCGGCGGATAAAGTTAAAGCGCTGAATGCCGTCGGCATTCCCGTAGCCGAAATTCCATCTCAAATAGCCGGTTTAATGGCGACAAAGCTGGCCGAGTATCAGAAGAAAAAAGCCAAAAAGAAAATCGCTAAAAAGCCGGCCGCGAAAAAAGCAGTCAAGAAAAAAATCATTAAAAAGATAGCCAGGAAAAAAGTAGTCAAGAAGGCAGCCCCGAAGAAAGCGGCCAGGAAAGCGGTTAAAAAAACTGCCGGGGAAAAAGCCGTTTCCCCTAAAAGGGTTGTCAAGAAAACTGCCAGGAAGAAAGCAGGTAAGAAAAGATAACGATGGCTGAGAAGACGACAACCAAAAAACGATATCATCCAAGGCCTGACCCGGTTGTCATTTATAAAAAATGGTGCAAAGCTTGCGGCATCTGCGTGGAGCTTTGTCCGAAAGTCGTGTTTGACACCGATAGAGACGGTTATCCCGTAATTGCTCGTGGTCTTGATTGCACTCAATGCGCGATTTGCTGGACTCATTGTCCGGATTTCGCCATAACTTCTACAGAGAAATGAGTAAACGTATGGATAATATGTCAGGTCCGAAATTAATTCAGGGCAACCAGGCCTGCGCTTACGGTGCGTTAGCCGCGGGCTGCCGGTTTTTTGCCGGTTACCCGATTACGCCATCGACAGAAATTGCCGAAATGATGGCCCTGGAATTGCCCAAGAGACGGGGAAGATTTATTCAGATGGAGGATGAAATAGCCTCTATCTCGGCGGTAATCGGCGCGTCTATTGCCGGCAGTAAATCGATGACCGCCACCTCCGGCCCCGGTTATTCGCTGATGCAGGAGAGTATCGGGTACGCCTCGATGGCCGAAGTCCCCTGTGTTATTGTCAATGTCATGCGCGGTGGACCATCCACCGGCTTGCCGACTAAAGTCGCGCAGGCTGATGTTATGCAGGCCAAATGGGGATCGCACGGCGATTATTTTCCAATAGTGCTCTGTCCGACATCAGTGCGCGACTGCTTTGATGTCACGATTCGCGCTTTTAATTTAGCCGAAAGATATCGCGTGCCGGTGACTGTTTTATCGGATGAAGTAATCGGCCATATGCGCGAGATGATAACCCTGCCGGATATTAGTTCGGTTGAAAGAGTCGAGCGTCCTCGCCCGAATGTTCCCCCCGAATGGTACAAGCATTTTCAAATCACCCCGGATTTCACCTCCCCGATGGCTAATTTTGGCGAAGGCTACAGATTCCATCTGACCGGTTTGACTCATGATGAGTGGGGTTTTCCTACCGCCGATAATAAGGTTATCAGTCAGAAATTGGATAAACTCAAACTGAAGATAGAACGACATCTGGATGATATAATCGAAGTAAAGGAGTTCATGCTCGATGACGCGCGCGTGGTTATTTTCGCTTACGGATCCGTGGCGATGGCGGCCAGGCAGGCGGTGAGAATGGCCCGCAATAAACGGTTCAAGGCCGGTCTGTTTCAGCCGGTTACTATCTGGCCGTTTCCCGAAAAGAAATTGCTGCCGGTGATCAAGCAGGCCGATCTGATAATCGTCGCCGAATTAAATCAGGGGCAATTGATAAATGAAGTCAAGCGCGTATGTTCCGATCACACCAAGATCGTTGGCCTGAACAGGTATGACGGGGAATTGATGACGCCTGAACAGATTCTCGAGAAGATCAGAGAGGAACACTAACGATGCAGAAATCAAACGTAACTCATAAATACCTCAGGCCAAGAATGAATTTCCCCAATGTCTGGTGCCCGGGATGCGGTATCGGCATAGCGTTGGGCGCTTTTATCCGGGCGGTCGATCGTCTGGAGATTCCCAAAGATGATATCGCCCTGGTTTCGGGAATAGGCTGTACGGCCAGGATTCCGGCCTATGTTGATTTCAACACATTGCATACTACCCATGGTCGGGCGATAGCGTTCGCTACCGGTGTTAAGTTGTCTAATCCCAAATTAAAAGTCGTGGTTATGTCAGGCGATGGTGATTTACTGGCAATCGGCGGTAATCATTTTATTCATGCCTGCCGCCGCAATATCGATATGACGGTTATTCTGGTTAATAACTATATCTATGGCATGACCGGCGGTCAATATTCACCGACTACGCCTATAGGCAAACGCGCTTCCACCGCTCCTCATCTGACTATCGAACAGCCGTTTGATACCTGTAATCTGGCGATCAGTTCAGGCGCGACATATGTCGCCCGCAGTACCGTCTATCACGCCTCGCAGCTTTCTTCCTTAATCGAGAAAGGTCTCGAGAAAAAAGGTTTCGCGGTTATCGAGGCTATGTCGAACTGCGAAACGCAGTATGGCCGTATTAATAAGGAGGGCACGGCTGTCCGCATGATTCAGGCTCAAAAAGATCTGGCCGTACCGGTTTCCAAAGCCAAGGATATGACCCCGGAAGAATTGCATGGTAAATATGTAATCGGAACATTGCATAATATCGAACGGCCCGAGTATGTCGAACAGTACCAGAAGATAATAGACAAGTTTAATCCGCCTGAAGAGATAATCGAGGAGACCGAAGAGGGCGAAGAGGAAAAGCAGGAAACCAAAGAATCCTAGACGCAAGCCAAGGATTATTGATAATCTTAATAATGGTGTAGGGATGAAGAAAAAGAAAATTGAGGACAGATATGAGATTCGGCTTTCAGGCTCAGGCGGGCAGGGTTTGGTGCTGGCCGGTGTGATGATAGCCGAAGCCGTTGGTGTATATGAAGGCAAGAATGTCGCCCAAACCCAAAGTTATGGCCCTGAAGCCAGAGGCGGGACATCCAGATCCGATCTGGTGATTTCGACAGATGAGATTTATTACCCGAAGACATCCAATCTCGACCTGCTTTTGGCCTTAACCCAGGAAGCCGCTGACAGATATTACCCGCATCTTAGAGAAGACGGAATAATGATAGTCGATTCGGAAATAGTCCGTCAGCTTCCGCCGTTTAAAACAATCTACAGCTTACCATTTACCCAGACAGCCCGCGAAAAAGTCGGCACGACACTTGTCGCCAATGTCATTTCGGCGGCGGCTTTGGTGATTATTTCGGGAATTTGCAAAACTGAATCATTCCAGAACGCGGTGTTGAATCGTGCTCCCAAGGGTACCGAATCTAAAAACGAACTGGCCTGCAAGTTGGGATTCGAGATGGGTAAAAGCGCCATGAAGAGTAAGGCTTGATCGATGGGCCGAACACTTCTTATAATCAAACCCGACGCGGTTGAACGTAATCTTATCGGCGAGATAATTTCTCGCCTGGAAAAAGCCCGATTCATAGTAGCGGCTATCAAGATGATAAGGCTCGATTATGATCAGGCGAGGAAATTCTACGCCGTTCATGAAGGCAAGCCGTTTCTGGATGAACTGTGCAAGTATATGTCATCCGGACCTATCGTGCCGATGGTGCTCAAGTCCGACGGCGATACGGTGGCCAAAGTCAGAGAGCTTATAGGCGCTACGGATTTTAAAAAAGCCGCCGCCGGAACTATCAGGCATGATCTGGCGGTCAGCCTGACTAAAAATTCCGTCCACGCGTCCGACTCACCTCAGAACGCCGAGCAAGAAATCAACTTTTTCTTTAGCTGATGGAAATTAGATTGCCATATGCCGGCCGATATCAGAATTTTGATACTGATGATTTTGGGCCATTATTGACGTTCGGAGGCAGTTATAGCTGTAAATTTCCCGAGCCTGTAAGCAGGTCGACAATTGAATCGAAAATTAGCGATGGTTTACGGAATTTTAAAAATCTTTTTAATAATTCAAAGGTGTTAACTGTCGTCAATGACGGTTACCGCCGCACACCGACCGCCGAGCTTTTACCGATTATCTGGGATTTTATCAAACACGGCGATTTTATTGTGGCAACCGGAACTCATCGCCAGCCAACCGAGATCGAACTGCAGACAATTTTCGGGCAGTTTTATGATAAAATCAAACCGCGCCTGTTTATTCATGATTGTTATGACCAGGATTCTTTGGTTGAATTCGGGCAAACTTCATATGGCA
>CAZFSN010000110.1:0-10658 GCA_964521815.1 uncultured Ignavibacteria bacterium
ATTATAAAACGATAGAAAACCTGTCACTGCCTCATCGAAAACATGCAGGGCCAGCGCGGCTATCAGTATAATCCAGGCGGCCGCGTTTTTATTCTGTGGTAATAATCGTTTCATTGCAACTTCGCTATTTTAAGCAATCCGGCTGAGCAAAAACAATCGAATAATTTGTGCTTACCCTCCGGTTGCCATACGGAGGGTTGTTTGGAAAACATATTTTTTATTGTTTTGCGAATCTGCCCACCCGCCCGTAGGGGCACAGCATGCTGTGCCCCTACGGGCTTTCCGGAACACCTATTCGCAATTTTAAAAATGTGTATTTCAACAAGCCCGGAGTTTAGGAACGAGGGAAATCCTCGTAAAAACTATTTCCTTGCATCTTAAGTAGTTAGGATATATATAGTCTGCCTATGGAACTATGCTTTTGGGATGATTGTTATAGCCTTTTTGTCAAACATCTGAAAGGCGGCGGCAACTACGCGGCAAACACCGCAATCGCCTATGGCGGCGACGTGGCGGCGTTTATCGAATATCTCAAGAGCAAAAACCGGCTTACCGATGATATCGGCCAAACCGATATCCAGAGCTACCTGATAACGCTTCGCAAAGCCGGCCTCAAAAGCAGTTCAATCGCCCGTAAGCTGGAGGCGGTCAAGATGTTTTTCGATTACCTGGTTTCGATTAAAAAGCTTAAAAGCAATCCAGTGCGCTTAATCGAACCGATCAAAGTGGAGCCGTACCGCGCCAGGTACTTATCGGAGGAGGAAGCCCGCTTTTTGATCGAATCGGGCTGGACCGGCCAGGGTCTGAAAGATAATCGCGACCGGGCCATGATAGAAACTTATTACAATTGCGGCCTACGTTTATCGGAATTGGTCGGGTTGGACCTGGCCGATCTTGGTTTCGGTAATAATGTCATCAAGGTTTTCGGCAAAGGCGGCAAATATCGTCTCGTGCCGGTCGGCGATCAGACTATCAAAGCGATTAATAATTATCTACTGGAAAGAGAAAATTTGCTAATCAAGTATAATAAAAAAGATGAGAAAGCTGTGTTTCTAAACGCGCGCGGCGGACGGCTAACCGCTCGCGGGGCGGCCCGGATTGTCAAGGCGCATCTGGCTAAATGTTCGGAGAAAACCGGGCTGTCCACGCATAGCTTGAGGCATTCGTTCACCACGCATCTATTGACCGCCGGGGCCAACTTGCGCGCGGTCCAGCAGATGTTGGGCCATGCCTCGCTGAAGACAACCCAGAAATACAGCCATATAACAACTGGGAGACTGATCTCGATCTATAAACGAGCCCATCCCAGAGCGGAGGCGGAATGAGAAGCACTACTGTACTTGGAGTAATAAACAAAAAAGGCGCGGCTTTGGGCGCGGACGGCCAGATTACTTTAGACGATACTGTCATGAAAGCGACGGCGGTGAAAATCCGCCGGATGTACAACAACACCGTGCTGGCCGGTTTTGCCGGCGCCACCGCCGATGCCTTGACGCTGTTCGAGAAATTCGAGGCCAAGCTGGATGAGTTTTCCGGCAACCTGCCGCGCGCGGCGGTCGAACTGGCCAAGGAATGGCGCACCGATAAGTATTTGCGGCGTCTGGAAGCGCTGTTGATTATCATGAATAAAAAGCAAGGCTTTATCTTAAGCGGAACCGGCGATGTTATCGAACCCGATGACGGCCTACTGGCAATCGGTTCGGGCGGGCCCTATGCCCTGGCCGCGGCGCGCGCGCTTCAGGCTAATACGAAGTACGACGCGGTGACTATTGTCGAAAAGTCATTGCATATCGCCGCCGATATATGTATCTATACTAACGATAATATTGTTATGGAAAAACTTGAATAAGGAAGACATGGAAAAAGAATTAACACCCAAGGAAATAGTAGTAGAACTCGATAAATATATAATCGGGCAGGATAAAGCCAAGAAAATGGTCGCTATAGCCATGCGCAACCGCTGGCGTCGTCAACAGGTGGCCGGACCGATTAAAGATGAAATCATGCCCAACAACATAATCATGATCGGGCCGACCGGTGTGGGCAAGACCGAGATATCGCGCCGTCTGGCCAATCTGTCCAACGCCCCGTTTGTCAAGGTTGAAGCCTCCAAATATACCGAGGTCGGCTATGTGGGCCGGGATGTCGAATCGATGGTGAGAGACCTGGCCGATCTGGCGGTTAATATGGTTAAAAAAGAACGGCAGGCCGCCGTTCATGAAAAAGCCCTGGCCATGGCTGATGAAAAGCTTCTGGACCTGCTTCTGCCCTCCAGCGCCAGAAGACAAAAACCGGGTGAAAAAATCAACGAAGAGTTGGTGAAAAAAAGCGAACTCGCCCGCGAAAAGCTGAAAAAACAGCTTTTAGACGGCAAACTTGATTCGCGCTATATCGAACTCGATGTTCCCAATGAGAGATTTCCCGTAGTGGAGGTATTCTCGCCTATGGGAATCGAGGAAATCGGTTTGAATATACAGGAGATGTTTTCGGGCATGATGCCGCAGAAGACCCGCAAGCGCCGGGTAACGGTCGAAGAGGCTCACAAGATTTTGACTCAGGAAGAATCCAATAAACTGATCGATTTCGATGAGGTAGTAACGGATGCGATCCATCGGCTGGAGAATTCCGGTTTGATCTTTATCGATGAGATCGATAAAATCGCCGGCGAACACTCCAAAACCGGGCCGGATGTTTCCCGCGAAGGAGTTCAACGAGATATTTTGCCAATAGTCGAAGGTTCGAACGTGATGACCAAGTATGGCATGGTCAAGACCGATCATATACTATTTATCGCCGCCGGGGCTTTCCATACAGCCAAGCCATCGGATTTGATCCCCGAACTTCAGGGCCGCTTTCCGATCAGGGTTGAACTCGATACGCTAACTGAAAAAGATTTCGAACGAATCTTGACCGAACCGGAAAACGCGCTGATCAAGCAATATAAAGCGCTTTTAAATGCCGATGGTGTCGAAGTGGCATTCGAGAAATCCGGTATTCAGGAAATCGCCAGAATCGCCGCCGAGGTTAACCGCCGCACCGAAAATATCGGCGCCCGCCGGCTTCATACGGTGATGACCACCCTGCTTGAGGAATTGATGTTTAAAGCGCCCGATATCGACACCAAAAAAATAAAGGTTACCAAAAAACTGGTGTCCGATACGCTTAAATCAATTGTCGATGATGAAGATTTGAGCCGGTATATATTATAGTCATCGGAGCGAAAAAGATCACTTGGGGCACAGTATTTATTCAAGCGATGAGTATTGAATATTTCTAATTAAAAATAAACTCACCAGATACCGGTGATGTTCAATCAGCCATAACGAAATCGATTGAAGAGCAACTATAGCCATATTTTCTAAATGAAAGATTATTGATTTAACGCCGCATCCCGCTTCAATTGCCTTATATTAATAACTACTATAGGCAAAATTTTATTCGTATCCCGGATCCCAATCGCTTCAAATTAAGTTCATTCACCGGTATCTGTGTCGTCGTCATCATCCGATGATCGCATGAAACGGGGCGTGACATCGTTTTGAGGCACATAGCTGTCCGGTTCACCGGCATACTTTTCATCAATGAGCCGTTTTTTCAAGTCTTTTATTTCAATAGCGACTTTCTGCCTGTTGTCTTGCCATTCGACAGTGACCATTTTGCCCTTAATGGAAAGCACCTTAAATTTGCCCCTTCGGGTAAAATAAAATTTGTTGACTTTAGGAAAATCCTTAATGTTATCCATAAACTTCCTCTTCCAAACCGAAACAATTTATAATAATCCCCTATGCCCTGCAAATGGTATTTTTGCTCAGCACCAATAAATTTCTCGACAATTATACTTCGGTTCTTTAAGGATGGTTTCCCAAAATGACGACAAGCTTGTTGATATATTGCTCTGATTTGAAAGCATCGATAATCTTCGATTAATTATGAGATTTCCGCTGATATAGCTTTAAAATTCTACGCCGCTAAATTGTAACTTCCAGATGATATTACGTTATATCCCAAACGCGCTTGCGGCCACGTCGTAGTCATCCGGACCAACCCAGATAATATAGCCAAACCCACCCCGGCCGTCACTGGTACCATTAGCGGCTCGAACGTTAATCCCGGCATCAGCCAGCCGCAAATAATATTCTTCGAGAACACTGATCCTTTCATCGCCTTGAATCAGAAATGCCCGCTTCGGACCATAAAGATCGATACCGGCTTCACCGGCCGCCAACTTTAATTTTTCCGCGTCTTCGGGGAAAAAATCCAGCTGGGAAAGCTTTTCGCCGACCGGAAAGGCGGTGTAGTTAATCAGGTTGACACCATACGCGCTACAAAATTCCAGCAACTTGCGCGCTTCACCGGGTTTATCTTCGACTATGGCATAGTAATATTCCGCTCTTTTTATGGTTACGCCCATCAGTTCCTCCTTGAGATATTTATATATAACCTTAAATCCAGAATCCACAGAAAGATTCTGTCATATTATAAACAAAGATTTTACAATAAGCAAGACATGCTATATCGCAAAATCGCGCCAGAAAATCCAAATACTTATCATTACAGAATAGCTTTTGTAATAACTATTTGGCATTTAAGCGGATAGCTTATTGGAAAAATAAAACCGGAGAGGCCGGGATTCGAACCCGGGGACGAGTTTCCCCGTCAACTGCTTAGCAGGCAGCTGCCTTCAGCCGCTCGGCCACCTCTCCAGCGCAAGCCATTATAATAATATCGACACGCTAACACAATTAATTTTTATTATAATATTTAATTGGCTTTTAGGAATTCGGCGTATTCATTCCAATCCTTTACTTGAAATAACTATGATTTTAGGGGATTTGAATAGACGGCTTACAATTATTGTCTCTGATCTTCTTAACATCTTGGATTTTACGGTTTCCAACGTAATCTCTATCATTTAAGCCATAACAGCGGAATCCTCTAAATCCTTTCAATGATACATTTTTACGATTATTCTATGAGCCATGATTATAAGTTAAAAGCGACATTTTACAATATATTATATTAGGCATTTGGATTTTAGTATTTTGATAATAGAGTTCAAGGACCACTGGACTTAAGTTGACCGATTTTCAAGATAACATCGCATGTTATTTATTTATAATAGGTTACAATGATTTAATCTTTGCGGTGGTAAATTTAATAAAATATATTTAATCTATATCATAATAATAATTAATTTTATTAAAAATTATGCAACTTTTTATTAATTATATTGTATATTATGTTAATATAATTAATAGGAGGCCTGATGAAAAAAGAATGGATACACATTGCCCGTTTAACCGGGGATAAAACACTGACTATTGAAAGAGTTTCGGTTGATAATGAAGGCCTGACTATCGAGGGTCATTTCGAACTGCCTCCGCTGGCCAGGCTTAATCCGGATGACCAGGTTTTTGTCGCCGTGTTTGTCAAATGCCATGGCTCGATCAAGCAGATGGAGAAGCATTTCGATGTCAGCTATCCGACTATCAAAGCGCGGCTCAATCGGATATCGGAGCAACTGGATTTCATTCAGGTTGAGACCGTATCCGATAACCCGAGCGAGGCGTTGGAGAAGCTGAATCGCGGGGAAATAGATGTCGAACAAGCTATTAAACTATTAAGAAAGGAAAGAGAAAATGAGTGAACAGAAAAGGCAAATTTTGCAGATGCTGGCCGAAGGTAAAATCAATACCGATGAGGCCGAACGTTTGTTGAACGCGGTGGAAACGGAAACCACTTCGACTGAAGCTACAGAACAGGCCGAACCGGAAAAAGACGGCAAACCCAGGTTCCTGCATATCAAAGTGCATTCCGAACCCGGCGGCCATCATAAGCATGAAAATGTCGATGTTAAAGTGCCGCTGGTACTTCTAAAAGCCGGCATGAAACTGCATTCGATAATGCCGGAGAAAGCTAAGAGCAAAATCAACGCTCATCTGGCGGAAAAAGGTGTGGATTTCGACTTGAACCATATCGACGCCGAACATATCGAATCTATTATCCAGGCGCTAACCGAAAGCGCAATTGATATCGAGGCCGATCAGGAAAAGATAAAGATTTATTGCGCCTAGTTTGAAAATTGATTTATTTGATACCAGGCCGTTCGTCATTAGGGCGGCCTGATGCGTATCTGATCAGACGGTTTTAATTGCAAAAAGTTAATCAATCCGATATTACGCCGATTTATAATTCTATAAAAATCCAGCCGCCGGAACGCTGACCGGTTTCTAATCGATTTTTTCGCTTGCCAATAACATACAAATTGTATATTTATCAATCTGATAGCGTAACGGCGCGATTTTTATTTTATAGAAGCGACGCCGATGATAATAAAAAAGGAAATGAATAGGCAAGTTCGGAAACTGAAATCATGAGCAAATACGAGAAAATCCTGATTGTTGTCCTGATGGGGTCTTTATGGGGCGCCCTCGAACTGTTTGGCGCCGACATATTTCGGGCTTGGGGTGTGCCAAATAAATCCGCTTTGCTTTTTGGCTTAGGCCTTATTCTGCTGTATGCCTCAAAGCGAATAGTTGATTTCGCTGGTTCCGTGGTTTTGATGGCCATTATTGCCGGCCTGTTTAAGACCGCCTCCAGCAATTTTTTCCCCTGTCAAATAGCCGCAGTGATGATCAATGGTATCGTCTTTGATGCTACCTATCGGATGTTTAAAAACCAACTCGATTCAAAAATTGTCTATAGGATAATTGCCGCTTTGGTGATTGCTTACGTTTCATTCGCCGCTTTCGGTCTTACCGCTTTGTACCTTCTGCGCGAATCGAATTGGGTAGCCGGCGGTCTGAAAGGTGTCGACGATTATATCGTTTCGAGAGCCCTGGTAGCCGCGCTTATTTCGGTTGTGACGATTAATATTGGTTATTATCTGGGCAATTTCTTACGACCGTATTTTTTATCGGGGCGAAACCGTCCGGCGATGATTTCATTGAGAATAACGGCCGCTATTCTTGTCATGGCAATCTGGGTAGCGGGTCAAATATATTAATTCGATATTTCAGTTAGAGCGATAAATCTAATGCAAGTGAAGAAAATTAAAGTGAATACTGGTAAGTGCAGCGGCTGCCGTCTCTGTCTGCAAATCTGCGCTATCAGCCATTTCGATGAAATCAATCCTAAAAAAGCCAGCCTGAGAGTAGAGGCGCGTTTTCCTCAACCCGGATTATATAAACCAAGAGTTTGTATTCAGTGTGGCAAGTGCATGGAGGTCTGTCCTGAAGACGCCATTTACCGACGGGATGACGGCGCGTATATCGTCGATAAAGAAAAATGCACGAATTGCGGCGAATGTATTCCGGTCTGCAGGCCAAAAGTCGTATTTCAGCATAAAGATGTCGATCATGTCATAATTTGCGATAATTGTTTCAAATGCGTCGAGCTTTGTAATACCGGGGCTCTCTCAATTTTCACGAAAACGGTGAAGGAGAAAGCTTAATGGGCAACGGTCTGGCCGGAACAACGATTAGAATTAATCTCACTACCGGCGAAATTAAAAAATATCCCACGGATAGCCAATTGATGCGAGAGTGGCATGGCGGGCGCGGAGCTATCGCTAAAATTCTTTATGATGAAGTCCCGCGCGACGCTGATCCGTTTGGACCTGATAATCTTTTTATAATGACTGCGGGCGTTATGAGCGGCTGTTTTATTCCCGCCGGCTCCAAGATCGAATTCGGCTCCGTATCGCCTCTCACCAATGGTCATGGCGATTCAAACATGGGCGGGCATCTGGGACCGGCGCTTAAATTCGCCGGTTATGACATGGTGATATTTTCCGGTATCTCCCCCAAACCGGTTTATCTTTATATCGATGATGATATTATCGAGTTGCGCGATGCCTCGGCTTATTGGGGCATGGGTTCGCTGGAATGCGAACCGGCTATGAAAGCCGATCTCGGCGAGGATTTCGAGATCGCTACGATTGGTCCCGCCGCCGAAAACCTGATTCGCTTCTCCTGTATAACTCATGATTATGGTCGTCAGGCAGGCAGAACCGGTCAGGGCGCCGTGATGGGTTCCAAAAAAATCAAAGCCATCGCGATCCGTGGAACCGGCGGAATAAAAGTGCACGATCTGCCGAACCTCACGAATTACGTCACTGATATAATCAAGCGAACTCAGACTCATCCCAATATGGCCCCCTGGCAGAAATACGGGACGGCTTTCTTCATCGATTGGTCGAATAAAAACGCTGTTCTTCCGACGCGCAATTTTCAGACCACTTTTTACGAGAACGTCGGCGGTATCGATGGTGATCAGCTGGTCGAGAAATGCTTCATTTCTCATAAAGCTTGTTTCGGCTGCTGGATGAATTGCGGCAAGTACACCAAAGCCATCCTGCCGGGCAAGCAAGCGGTTTATCTGGAAGGCCCCGAATACGAAACCGGCGCGCTGTGCGGTTCGAACCTGGGCATGACCGATATTAACCAGGTGGCTTATCTCAACTGGCTTCTGGATAATGTCGGGATGGATACCATGTCGGGAGGCGGCGTTATAGCTTTCGCCATGGAGTGTTTCCAGCGCGGCCTAATAACCGAAAGCGACCTCGAAGGGCATACCTTGAACTGGGGTTCGGTAGAAGATACCGAACATTTCATCAGGATGGTCGTCGCTCGTCGCGGGATTGGAGAACTGTTTGCCGGTGGTACCAAACGCGCCGCGGAAGCTATCGGCAAGGGCAGCGAAAAGTTCGCCATGCAAGTCAAGGGACAGGAGATGTCCGGCTACGATGGCCGCTATGCCCCGGGAATGCTTTTATCTTACATGACATGCGATATCGGCGCTCATCATAACCGCTCCTGGACTATCACCGTCGATATAGCCGAGGGGCGGGAGACTATCGAGGGACGGGCCAAGGTCGTGGTCTACTTACAGCATATCAGACCGCTTTTCGATGTCTGGTGCATCTGCCGTCTTTTCTGGGGCGAACTCGATATCGAGCCGGAAGAGGTCGTTCAGTCTTTGAATTATATCACCGGCTGGAATATCGATACGGCCGAAGCCTTGAAAACCTCGGAAAAAATCTGGAACCTCGTCCGCTGTCATTATCTCGAACGAAACCGCGCCAATGGCCGTACTTTCGACTATCCGCCCGCCCGTTCGTGGGAAGATAAAATACCATCCGGCCCCGGCGAAGGCAAAGGTTTGAGTTTTGAGCAAATCGAAGCTTTGCTGGATGACTATTACGCCTGCCGTGGCTGGGATAAAAACGGCAACCCCAGCCGCGAAGTTTTACATGACCTGAAGCTCGATTTCGCCGCCGATAACCTGGAGAAAATCGGCCTATTGGGAAAACCGCTTCCCGGCGGCATACCGGATGTTCGCGGCGAGAGATATAAGCCGAAAGCATTTTAACCCGGTTGTTATGGTTATTTACTTTAAAGCCGGCGGTCTACTCCGCAAATTGCTTAAACCTGATGTTGATTACTATACGCGTAAGATTGAAATCGATGGTGAAAAGACCGTTGCTGAAATCCTTAAAAATATAGCTTTAGATCCAGCCTATATTGCTTTCTTGTATGTCGATGGCAAAGTGAAAGATTTTTCGTTTAAGCCGTCAGATGGCCAAATCATTACGCTTCAACCGCCCGTATCCGGTGGTTGAAATTTAAGCTCTATGCCCCTATCAAAATCAGAACTCGAAAGATACCGGCGTCAGTTGTTGATAGACGGCTGGGATCAGGACAAGCTTAAAAACGCCAGGGTGCTTGTTGTCGGGCTTGGCGGGCTTGGCGGAGTTTCTTCGGCTTATCTCGCCGCCGCCGGAGTGGGCTATATCAGGCTTTGTGACAGCGACAAAATCGAATTGTCCAATCTCAATCGACAAATTTTGTACTCCACGGATGATATCGCCAAGTCCAAATTGGCCGTCGCTCAGAAAAAACTCTCGGAGTTAAATCCCGATATTAAAATTGAAGCTTTGTCGGATAAACTAACTGAAGCCAACGCGACCGAAATCGTATCCGGCTGCCATATTATTATCGATGGTCTGGATAATCATCGCGACCGGCTTATTCTGAATCGCGCCTCTTTCGCTTTGAAAATCCCTTACATCTATGCCGCTATTAATGAATGGCAGGGGCAGCTTGGCTTTTTAAATCCGCCGGTTACTCCCTGTCTGGCTTGTCTCATGCCGCATAGTATGATCGATCCCGGGCCGGTGCCGGTTTTGGGAGCAGTAGCGGGAGTAATAGGTTCGCTTCAGGCGACGCTTGCTATTAGATATTTAATAACTGGAAAGACGCCGTTGTCGGGCAAACTTCTGATTTTTCAGGCCGATAAAATGGAACTCGAGACATTGACATTCGATAAAAATCCGGGCTGTCCGGTGTGCTCCTGAGAAATAGAACGCAAAGGTGGAATTTACTGGAGGGGCGACATCGAAACCGCCGCCGTATAATATATTGCTATAATTTAGCCGGCGGCCTGACTAAATTATGACGGTTTTTATACCAATTAATAACATCTTTCAATATACCGTAACCGTAATTCTTAAGCAGATATCCTCTTTTTATATTTCTTAGTTATTTATATATTTGTTAATACGCGAAAAGGCGAACACCGCATTTACAATCAGGCCGCCCCGGCGCCTGGAATACTACATGAAACAGGCTCGTTTTGCTGTGACATGAGATAGGCGT